>JBHHXT010000004.1:0-77247 GCA_046757165.1 bacterium
ATGTTAATCAATTTAAGTGCGTTGAATGGCAGCGCAGGTTATGCTTTCGATAGTTTGAAAAAAAACCCCGATGAACAACCTGGAGGAGACGAGCGATGTGCACAAACACACCCCGTAAGCGCGGCAGCCGCCTGGCGTTCCTTGCACCTGTCATGTTATCGCTTTTGCTGTCCGCCGCCCACGCAGATGACAAGAATGTCGCGAAGGCCAAAGAGTACTATGCGGCAGGCATGCAAGCGTTCAACGAGGGACGCTGGCAACCGGCTGTGAAGAACTTCAAAGCGAGCTACGACTTGTATGCCCATTCAACAACGGCATACATGATGAGCTGTGCGTATCTGCAATTGGAGAATCCCGGACGCGCCGAGGCATTTGCGATCCTCGCCTTGCAAGAGCAGCCACGCCTGCAAGAGCCTTATGCCACGGATGCCAGGACCATCCTCTTGTGGGCAACCGAGGCCAAGAACGATGATTATTATCGCCTGAGTGGCAAGGGCGATGTGCCCGGACGTCCGGCTTCGCCTAAATCCCCGCCGCCCCGGCCCGCGACTCCCGCGCAAGTGGCGTTGAGCCCGAAACCAGGGCCCATAGGATTCATGACAAAGGTTATCATCGCCGCTGATCTTTCTGGTCAATGGCATTGCAATGACGGCGGCACCTACTTCTTGCGCCAGGTTGGCGATGAACTGTGGTGGTACGGTCAGAGTCCCGATGGCGGCAAATCCTGGTCAAATGTTTTCCACGGCGAGCTGAATGGCAATCAAATCGTCGGCAAATGGGCAAACGTCCCTCATGGCAGAACGCAAAACGCCGGTGAGATGACGCTCGAAATCGTCGACGGCAAGCTGAAGGCGACCAGAAGAACAGGCGACTTCGGCGGAAACGAATGGAGCCGTTAGAAAGTGCGAACGTGCATTTGCGTGAATTAGCAATTTTTTCGGGGTGAGGCAGTAGTGAAGCCAACCACTTGACCTGCCGATAACCCTGAGAAAGAGCCATAAGTGCTGAGCCGGACAAACCCCGCAGAAGACGCGGGATTTAACAACCGGAAATTAGAAAACCGCAGCTTAAACGGCAAGACTCTACAACTCCTGTAGCAACAAGATTGCAGTCGACATGTCTCAAAAACGAGCCTTGAAAAGAATCCAATTGCGCTGCAGATTGGATGTCTATGATGCCATTACAGAGAAAGGGTTAGGACAGGTTCTCGACATTCACACGGCCGGCCTGCTGCTGTTGAGTGCCGAGCCGTTGGAAAGAAACGCTTCATTTAATCTCAGGCTGGCTTTACCGGAAG
Organism: bacterium; assembly: GCA_046757165.1. Taxonomy (GTDB): domain Bacteria; phylum Zhuqueibacterota; class Zhuqueibacteria; order Oceanimicrobiales; family Oceanimicrobiaceae; genus JBHHXT01. The sequence continues at coordinate 1,298 of JBHHXT010000004.1, forward strand.
AAATATGCGGCAAGCGTGCCATTACTTTTGAAGGGACGAGCGTCTGGGCAAAAGAGGAGGCGGAAATGGGTTTCCACACCACGGGTTTTTCGATGCAAAATATGTCTGAAGAGAATAAAGCTGTGATCACTGCCTTGATAGAAATGTACGGCATTAGCAAGTAATCGAACCTCTGATGTTTGGCCCATCCGCGCACAAGAGAAGAAGCTGGCAAAGAAAAGCCGCGGATAAGAACGCCGTCGTGCCGAGATATTTTGAAGTTTCTCCCTACAATGTCCTAATCGTCTGTGGCAAGTGTACGCAGAAGTTTCAACGCAATCTCATTCCAAACGTTAACGAACCGGTTTTCGTTTGTCCATCGCGCTCGTGCCAGACGAGAAACTGGGTGCCGGTGACCTACAAGCTCAGACATTTCCTGCTCTGACCTTGATTCTGCGATGCAACTTGCAACACGCGCCCTTTTTTCTTGACAAACCTTTTTTAAATGACTATTTTTTCTCACCTGTTCCGTTGCAGCCCATTCGTTTCGATTACGAGTGTGGCCCGCTGGCCATCTCGTTCGACATGGTGGATGCTTCAAATAAGGAGGGTGTGATGGTAACTTTAGATGACGTATATGGCCTGGAGAAACTGATTTCAGCCATCGAAAAGGTCAACGACCAGGTGACACGACAGTTCAAGTCCCTGTCGCTGGATGACTTTTTCGCGCGGCCCGGAGAGAAATGGTCAGCGTCCGACACGTTGCGCCACCTGACGAAAACGGTCAACGCCGTGGCGCGGGCGATGCGAGTGCCGAAGGTCATCCTTGGCATGGCTTTTGGCAAAATCGACAGACCATCCAGGCAATACTTCGAGATTCGAGAACTCTATCAGAAGCATATCGACATGAATGCCGGTGCAGGGAAATACGCACCTGCCTGGCAGGAAATTCCGGCGACACAGGCCGAAGCCGAAATGCTGCGCAGGCGGACCATCAAGCAATGGAGGAAAACCGGAAAATCTCTGGTGCAGTCGCTCAACATCTGGACAGACTCCAAGCTTGACAAGTATCACCTGCCCCATCCCATTCTTGGCAAACTGAGCATCCGGGAAATGCTGTTTTTCACGCTCTACCACAACCTGCACCACGTCGGTAGCGTGCGGCGGCGCGTACAGGAAATGCATGCCCGCCAGGTGCGGTCAGGCCAGGACCGGCGGCGGACGTAACGCTGGCGACTCACCATGGTCAGGGCAGAAAGAAAGTGAGCGAGTGCGTTTCTGTTACTTTTTGGCAAAACTTTTTGTGGTCCAGCTTTTTTCGAATTTCCGGCTTAGGGGGCCTGAACAAGTGGGGGCTGTCCAAAAAGGTGTGGACTGCGTCCCGTGCTTTTCAACGGGACGCAACGAGGGAGATTGCTTCGCGAAAAGCCTTCGCAATGACATCTCCTGGGACTTTCTGGACAAACCCCTGAACGACTCTGAACCTCTGGCGAAGGCCAGATTGAAAAACGATGGAGGAAAAAATGGGGCCTGTACGGACAATTCGTGTACTCATGGTGATCTTTTCCCTGTTCGCGTCTTTGTGTCATGCACAGATCGACAACGTGCAGGATCTCATGCGCAGCGGAGTCGACGACGCAACCTTGCTGCTAAAAGCCTACCTGACGCCATTTGGCAATGGGTTTGGCGCGGACCTCAACAGCGGCTGGGCCACGAGTGCTCGCACGCACAGGGTGCTGGGATTTGATATTACGGTCTCCGCCAATGCTGCCATCGCTCCGGAAAGCGAAAAGCTCTTCGACATCACTGCGCTCGGGCTGCAAAACCTGAGGTTGGTCGCCAATGAAAATCCGCTGACGCCATCTGTGGTCGGAGATGATGATCCGGGGCCGGAAGTTGCCGTGATTCTGAACAATCCCTTCACCGGGCAAGATGAAATCGTCACCACGTTTCGAATGCCACAAGGCGTTGGATTCCGGTATGTTCCCTCGCCGATGGTCCAGGCTGCCATCGGCGTGCCTTTGAACACAGATGTGATCATCCGCTATTTCCCCGAAATCACATTTGATAACGATGTGGGCCGCATGAAAATGGGCGGGATTGGAATCAAGCACGAGTTGAACCAGTGGCTACCGGGTGGCAACATGCTCCCGTTCGACCTGGCGGTCCTGCTGGGCGTCACAACATTTCAGGCTGAAGCAGACCTGGAGGTCAACCCTGACCCACAGGCCATCCAGACGGGCGCGTCCTATGACTTCCAGCAAGTCGATATCGAAGCGACGGCGTTTGCCTTCAACATCATGATCTCCAAGAAGTTGGCAGTTTTGACTCTGTTTGGCGGGGTCGGAATTGAATCTTCTTCTCTGGATATCAAATTGGAAGGGAGATTTCCCGTCACGCTGATCGAGACCGAGCCCCTGAGCCCCAATTTTGGCAAGACGGTGATCGTGGATTTCGAGGACCCGGTCCACCTTTCGTTCAATGGCGCAAACTCGGCCCGTGCCAACGTCGGCGTGCAGCTCGAACTCGCGATTCTGTCCGCCTATCTCAGTTATACCTTCTCTGAGTATCCGGTCGCAACCGCCGGGATCGGGTTTACGTTGCGCTAGATTGAGGTGTAAATATAACTGGCCAGAACAATGAGCAGCACACCGGGCACCAGCCACCGAATCCAGAAATAATACAATCTGTGCCAAACGGTGTGTTCACCGCCGAAGATTTCCTGCAGCGCCTTTGCTTGACCTAACCCCCAGGCCACGCCAAGGACTGCCATCGCAGAGCCAAACATCTGCATGGCGGAGCCGAAGATCAAATCCAACGTACCGATGAGCGGCGGATGTAGCGCGCTTGGAAGAATAAGCCCGGCCTCAAGAAACCCGATAAATACGACGATTCGAGTCCGGCTCAACGGTTGCTTGCGGCCATCGTTGATACCGCCTGCCAGCACTTCCAGCGCCGCGACGTTTGACAGGAACGCCACCACAAACAGGGCGGCCATGAACAGGCTGCCAATCAACCGTCCCGCTGGCATCACACTGAACAGCTTTGGCAGGGTGGAGAAAATCAGGCCCGGTCCGGCCGCCATGTCCAGGTCGAAGACAAGAATGGAAGGGATAACGAACAGCCCGGCCAACAAAGCCGCACTTGCGTCTCCCAATCCCGTGATGATAGCTGACTTCGGGATATCTGCATCGTCCTTCAGATAGCTGCCATAGATAAGCAAGAATGTACCGCCCAGACCGAGTGAGAAAGCCGCTTGACCCAGCGCTGCAAATATTTGCCTGGGATGCATGGCTGAAAAATCTGGCTTCAAAAAGAGAGCGAACTTGGCAGGGGCGCCCTCGAGGAAAAAGGCATTGAATACGAGATACATGAGGGTGACCGTAAAAAACGGCACGAAGAGTTTGCTGACCGTTTCAATGCCCTTGTTTAGCCCGCGGTGGATGACAAACAAGCTGGCCAACAGCGTCCCAACAGCGATTTGATATTGCAAAACCCCATCGTTCAGTCCCGTTTGAAAAAGCTCGAAATTGTTCTCATCGAATCCGTAGGTCATGGAAAAAACGCCGGTGTAGACGACGTTTGCAATGACCACCAGGTAGTAGGAGTTCGCGATCAGGACAGTGAAAAGCAGCAAGTAGCCCAGTATTTTCCCGGGCACCGGACCGGCTACAGCAGAAAAAGCACCGATGGGTCCCTTGCGCGTGGACCGGCCCAGGGCCCACTCCGCCATGACCGCAGGAATGGCAAGCGCAAAGGTAAAAAACAGATAGACGAATAGAAACGCGCTGCCACCGTATTTTCCCATCATGTACGGAAAACGCCAGACATTCCCCAACCCGATCGAGACTCCGATCATGGTCAAGATCATGGAAACTTTGGAGGTGAAGATTTCTCTTTTCTGCACCATTCACTCACTGGTTCGGTCATAAGAAATGATGTGATCCCACTCATCCGCACCGGAGCGGGCCACGAACGCAATCACTGGCTCGGTATCGGTATCGCTGGTATTGAACACCTCGTGCGGCATACCGGGTTCACCCGACCCTGAACAATGTAAAGCATGACTTCAAAATCGACGTGGATATGGGCGCGTGCAACACCACCTGGCGGAATGGTCGCGACGTTTATGGAAAGCTCCTTCGCCCCTACGTTTTTGCCGGACATGCCGGTCTTGTAGGTGATGCCGTTCCAGGCGCGCTAACCGCCGCCCCCGCGGATGACGGCAATGCCATTGTGGTTCTCGATCCGGCCAGGGATGTTTGATTCTTCATTCGTGCTCACAATATTCCTCCAGGTATTCTGTGTCAGATGCACAATATCCCAAACAATTTCAAAATGTTCAAGCACTTTGTTCAGTCGCTCGTGCCAGACGTGGCAATTGGTGGGGAATCAACAAGGGCTGGCTGCTCGACGTTTGTCGCGAAGTTCCTTCTACCGGAAGAATGTGGAAAAGCCACCTGCCAAAACGAGTCTCCAACCAACCGACGTCAACAAGTTGAACCAGGTGGCTTCTTTAAGGGAGGAAGGGTACTGATTGCATATATAGGTATAGACTGGAGTTGAGGTGAATTTCTCTCATAAAGAAGCTCTTATTTCATCAAAACATAACTTTCAAATCGGTAGCCATCCCGGTCTTCATTGGCGATGCGCTTGAATCTGCCGCCAATAAGATAGTGATATTCCGGGAAAAAGGCATCCCCCTGGTACTCATCCTCGATAATTGTCAACTCCAGACGGCTGGCCAGGAATAAGGTCTTTTCGAAGACTTGTTCCCCGCCGATGACAAACACGGTGCGTTGGTCAGCGAGGCCTTCGAGCGCATCTTCCAATGAAGCAAACGTCAGGACCTCAGGGTAGGTGGGATAGGTTTTGGTACGGGTGAGAACGACATTTTGCCGCTGCGGGAGGGGCTTGCCGTTTCGCTGCAGGATAGATTCAAACGTATTTCGACCCATCAGCACTGTGTGGCCTGAGGTCAGTCGCTTGAATCGTTTCAAATCTTCAGAGATATGCCACGGGAGCTTGCCTTCCTTGCCGATGACCCGATTGCGTTCGGCGAGCGCGGCGACAATGACAAGCTCCGGCTTCGTCATCATACCGCCACCGCGAACTTGATGGGCTCATGAGACTGGTACTCGACGAGCTCGAAATCCTCGAACTGCAGGCGCTCGAACGGCTTGGGGGCGATTCTCAGTTTCGGCAGGGGCAACGGCTCTCTCGCGAGCTGCTCTTTCAAATTGTCGATGTGGTTGACGTAGATGTGCGCGTCGACCAGTGTATGCGCAAATTCTCCGACTTCGAGGCCGACTTCTTGTGCGATGGCTTGCGTCAGCAAAGCATAGCAGGCCAGATTAAACGGGACGCCGAGGGCGATATCGGCGCTGCGCTGCGTCAGGTGGCAGTTCAGGCGCCCGTTTTGCACGTTCAACACCCAGAAGGCGTGGCACGGCGGCAGCTTGCTGACCACCGCATTGGCCGGGTGCCAGGCGCTGATGACGATTCTGCGCGAGTTCGGGTTATGTTCGAGCTCGGAAATCGCCCACCCGATCTGGTCAAAGGTGAGCGAGCCGGTTCTCTCTCGCTTCACGAAGGGATGGCTGGCGTCAACGAAGACTTCTTCCCCCAGCACCGCGCCCTGTTCAGGCACCGGGTAACGCCGCCAGTAACGGCCGTAGGCCGTCTCCAGGTTGCCCTGCTCATCGGCCCAGTCGTCCCATATCCGGGTGTATTTTCGGAGCTCCCGAATGTGGTCCTGGCCAGAAAGGTACCAGAAAACCTCGCGCAACATGGCGTTGAAATTGACTTTTTTGGTGGTCAACAGGGGGTAGCCCGCGCTCAAGTCAACACGATAGAATTCAGCGAAGGTAGAAATCGTATCTACCCCTGTGCGGTTGCTTTTGAGACAGCCCTGCGTGAGGACCCGGTCGACGAGGTTGAGATATTGTTCCATACGCGCCAATCTCTTCGCTTTAGTCAGCAAAAGTAGTAATCCCGTCAGATTTTAGCAATAAGTTTTTTACTCGATGTTTGGAGAAAGATGTTGCTTGAATCTATGGGAATTCTTTTGCATATTACGCCGAATCAGGAATGAAAGGAGAAACTCATGCACGACCCTCGCTTCGCCAGATTAGCTGACCTTCTTGTTCACCACTCAATCTGCCTTCAGCCGGGAGAAACCGTCCTCATCGAAGCCGTCGACATCCCGGATGAAATGAACATCGTTCTGATCCGCAAGGTCAGAGAAGCCGGTGGCATCCCGCTGGTGACGATCAAACACAACCGCATTCAACGCGAGCTCGTTCGCAGCGACGATGCCATGACCATGCAGCTTGCCGGCGAGTGCGAGGCGTTTCGCATGAAAAAAGTCCAGGCGTATATCGGGTTGCGCGGCAGCCACAACATCAACGAAATGTCCGACGTGCCGACCAAAGCCATGAGGCTGTACGAACAGCACTGGCTCGAGCCGGTCCACTTTGACATCCGGGTGCCGAAGACGAAGTGGGTCGTCTTGCGCTGGCCAACTTCATCCATGGCGCAGCAGGCCCAAAAGAGCACCGAAGCGTTTGAAGATTTCTACTTCGACGTTTGCACGCTCGATTACAGCAAGATGGAAAGGGCTGCCGAGCCGCTCAAATCACTCATGGAACAAACCGAAGAAGTCCGCATCATTGCTCCGGGCACGGACCTGAGATTCAGCATCAAAGATATTCCGGTGGTGGCCTGCGCGGGGACACACAACATTCCGGATGGCGAATGTTTTACGGCGCCGGTTCGCGATTCCGTGCAGGGCACCATCCAGTTCAACACCGCCTCCCTCTACCGGGGCACGGCCTTCACGGATATCCACCTGCGATTCGAAAATGGCAAAATTGTGGCAGCGTCGGCAAACAAGACAGAGAAGCTCAACGAGATTCTGAGTGCTGACGAAGGGGCCCGCTACGTCGGCGAATTCGCGCTCGGCTTTAATCCGTACATCACCGGGCCGATGCTCGACACCTTGTTCGATGAAAAGATTGCGGGGTCATTTCATTTTACTCCAGGACAAGCCTATGAAGACGCCGACAACGGCAACCGCTCCAACATTCATTGGGACATGGTCCTCATCCAGACCCCGGAGTTTGGCGGCGGCGAAATCTATTTTGATGGGGTGCTGATTCGGAAAGACGGGCGGTTCGTGCTTCAAGAGTTGCAACCGCTGAATCCGGAGCATTTGAAATGAACCCGGGGTCAGGGACAGCGTTTCCGAATCAAAGCACCGATCCTGCACGGTCTCTGACCGTGTATCTTGGGGCCCAGGGTGCCTTGCAGGACACTAAACACAGTCAGAGACTGTGTCGGACCTGTGGGTCCGTAAATACGCCTATTGATGCAAGGGAGGAACAGGTTGAACGCCTTGCGGCGATGTGAACTTCTACAAGGAGCTGTTTTTATTTGGGAATAACGTCTGGGGTTCTTAAGGGCAACTTCTCTATGTTCGCTATCTCGACTGCCAATCTACTTCTTTGCACGCGGGGTGCCATTCGTTCCGTCCGCGTTTCCAATGGCCTTCAGGTAGGCATAGCATAACATTGTTCCCACAAGTTCGTGCTCAGTAAACGCGCGCAAAGTTGTTGAGCAAATCCACAATCGACTCAAAATCCTTGTGATCCAATTTCAACAATTGGAAGCCGGTGCGGAAGGATGAGTTATCGTGGTCTTCTGGTTGACACCAGACACTTTTGGCATCGAAATCGACATGTTTCAGGCCGAACAACTTGCGCGGCAGGGTGATACTCAACTGATAATCTGTTTTCGCGGTAATAGGCGTTTCGGTTCGCATCATCATACCAGCCGGTGTGATATTCAGCAGTTGTCCGAAGGGCTCTTCGGACCCTCTGCGGAAGACTGCGAGGTGGACGCCAAGGTTCGTTCTTCTGTACTGTCTCCGTTCGAACACAGTCTGCTCCTTTCAATAAGTTGCATCATCGGCATTTTAGCATCTTCGTCAATTATCGGCAGAGTGTGTGAAAGTATGCTCAGGAAATCACATCATGAGGCCATTGGGGAGGAAAAAAAGATGGTCTGCTCGCGATCGGAGCCAACCGAAACAATCGAAACCGGTGTCAGTGTCAGTTCCTCGATTCTCTTGATGTAGTTTTTTGCATTGTTTGGCAGCTCAGCGAACGTGCGGATTTCGGAGGTGGGTTGTTTCCAGCCAGACAAGGTTTCGTAAACCGGCTCGCAGTTCTCCAGCACACGCTTCTCGCTCGGAAAAGTCGTGATCGTTTTGCCGGCGTATTTGTACGCCACGCACACCTTGATGTCGTCGAGGCCGTCGAGGACGTCCAGTTTCGTCAGGACAAAAGAACCCAGGCCGTTGACGCGCACAGCGAAGTTGGCGATAACGGCATCGAACCAGCCGCACCGCCGCGGGCGACCGGTGGTGGCGCCAAACTCATCACCCAGCTCGCGCAGGTTGACATCGTCACCGTCGTCAATCTCGGTAGGAAAGGGCCCCATGCCCACGCGCGTGGTGTACGCCTTGATCACGCCCAGCACCTCATCGATGTAGGTTGGCCCGATTCCCACGCCGGAGCAAGCGCCGCCGCTGGTGGGATTAGAGGAGGTGACATACGGGTATGTGCCGAAATCGATATCGAGCAGCGTGCCCTGCGCGCCCTCCAGCAGGATTTTCTTTTTGCTGCGAACAGCCTGCACGATGTAGGCGGAAACATCCTTGATGAACGGATCGATCTTGTGATCGAACTCCAGGTATTCATTGACAATGTGGTCGACGTCCATCTCGTCAGCTTCATAGATCTTTCTCAAGATCTCGTTTTTTTCAGCGATGTTTCGCCGCAGTTTTTCCTGAAACGTCTCCCGGTCGAGCAGGTCGACGATGCGGATCCCCATGCGGTTGACTTTATCGACGTATGCCGGGCCGATGCCTCTGCCCGTGGTGCCGATCTTGTTTTTGGCATCCCTGGACTCTTTGGCCTGGTCGAGCAGCTTGTGATAGGGCATGATCAGATGGGCGCGGTGACTGATGAACAGCCTCCCTTTGACGGTCACGCCTTTCGACTCCAGGAAATCGATCTCTTCCATGAGCGCAACCGGATCGATGACCACGCCGTTGCCGATCAAGCAAACGGTGCTCTCGTGCAGAATTCCCGACGGAATCAAATGCAGAATGGTCTTCTCCCCGTCGACAACCACTGTGTGGCCGGCGTTTGCCCCGCCCTGGTACCTGGCCACCACATCCGAATCCCGGCTTAGCAGGTCGATAATCTTGCCTTTGCCTTCGTCTCCCCATTGCGCGCCGATGACAACCTTTACTGGCATGGTCCTTCCCGTCTGATAGACGCAAAAAACTCCGGCCATCTACCGGAGTTTAGATCTCTTTTGAAATAACTGATTTCTCAGGCATGGGTTCAGGTGAAACTGTCTATCGCTTTATCTATTGTTTCGAAGGTTTCAAAAACGGTCAGCAGTTTTGTGATCATCAAAAGACTTTGAATCCGGTCGGTGATGTTGGCAAGCTTCAGGTCGCCACCGTTGTTGCGCATGGTCGTCAAGCCGCCGATCAGGATGCCAAGACCCGAGCTGTTCATCCAGTCCACTTTGTTCAAGTCGGCGACGATCTTGGTTTTGCCCGCCTCGATGAGCTCGTGCAATTTCTCATTCAGCAGGGAAGCATCCGGACCGCCCATGATTTTTCCGGACAATTCAAGAACGACAACGTCGCCTGATTCACGTTCAGTCATCTTCATTGCTATTTTCCTCCCGAATTTAGTGACTAGAACAGCCCTAAGCACGTTTCGGCAGCGGCCGCCCTTTCTTTTGTTCCCGGCGCTTCTCCCATTCGACCACTATCGGGCTGGCGATAAAGATGGAGCTATAGGTTCCGACCACGACGCCGACGATCAGCGCAAACGCAAAGTTGTGAATCACTTCGCCTCCGAAGAAATACAGAATGGTGACCACAAACAGGGTGGTCAGGGAGGTCACCAGCGTGCGCGTGAGCGATTCGTTGATGCTGGAATTGACGATGGTCTCATACGTCTCGCGGCGCAGGACCTTCAGATTTTCACGGATGCGGTCAAAAACAACGATGGTATCGTTGAGCGAATAGCCGACGATGGTGAGAAAGGCCGCGATGATCGCCAGCGAAATCTCCAGGTTCAAGACCGAAAACACGCCAATGGTGATCAGGACGTCATGAAACAGAGCGACGATGGCGCCGATGGCAAAAATGAACTCGAACCGCCAGCTCACATAAAGCAGGATCAGCAAAAGCGCCAGCAACACAGCCAGCAAGGCGGCCTCCCGCAGCTCAGCGCCAATTTTCGGGCCGACCTTCTCGACCAATTGCACGGTATAGGGGTTCTCCGCAAACGCGCCGGAAATGCTGGCTTTGATGGCATCCGAGATTTCCGTGCCCGATTCCTGCTGCTCGACACGAATGAGAATTTCAGTGTCGGCGCCAAAGCTCTTGACCTCTGCATTGGCATAGCCAGCCGAGGCGACCACCTTGCGGATGTCGGCAACCGAAACCGGTTTCTCAAAGCTCAGCTCGATGGAGGTTCCCCCCAGGAAATCGATGCCGTAGTTGGGGCCCTTATGGATGATGAGGGAGCCCAGACCGATCACGATCAGGGCCACAGACACCATGATAGCGGTGTTCCTTTTGCCAACAAAATCAAACTTTGCGTTTACCAAGAATTGCATCTGTTCTCTGCTCCCGGAAAATTAGATACTCAGTTTCTTTAGTGTCATCCTGCTGGTGAAATAATCGAAGATGACGCGCGTGACGACGATGGCGGTAAACATACTGGCAACGATGCCGATGGAGAGCGTGAGCGCAAACCCCTTTACCGGGCCAGTGCCAAATTGGTACAGCACAAGCGCCGTCAACAGCGTCGTCAAGTTGGCATCGAGGATAGTCTTGAATGCGCGGGCATAGCCGGCGTCGATGGCTGCGCGCACCGTCTTTCCGTGTCTGAGCTCCTCCCTGATTCGCTCGAAGATCAACACGTTGGCGTCCACTGCCATACCGATCGTCAGAATCATGCCAGCCACACCCGGCAGGGTCAGGGTGGCATGAAAGCCGGCGAGAAATGCCAGAATGATCAGCATGTTCAAGAACAGGGCAACGTTGGCAACCAACCCTGACAACCGGTAGTAAACGACCATGAAGATGACCACCAACACCAGACCGACAAGCGCTGAATAGGTGCCTTTCTCGATGGAATCCTGCCCAAGGGAAGGCCCGACCGTTCGCTCCTCGATCACCTCGATTGGTGCCGGCAGGGCGCCGGCGCGCAGCACAAGCGACAGGTCTTTGGCTTCGTCAATGTTGGCCATTCCTGTAATCTGGGCCCGGCCTGAGGGGATCCGCTCCTGTATGTTCGGAATGGAGACGATCTTGCCATCCAGCACGATGGCCAGCCGTTTGCCGACATTGGCGCCCGTGACTCTGGAGAAGATCTTGGCGCCTTCGCCGGTCAGCTCCATCCCAACCACGGATTCACCCGCACGCAGTTGACTGCCAATTTGCACCTGCGCGTCAGCGATCTTGTCACCTGTAAGTTCGGGGTCCTTTTTGAGCAGGTGGAGTGGATAGTATTCCTGTTCGCCGTGTGTCTCGGGTTTGTTGAAGAAAAGAAACTCCACATCGTCGGGTAGTATTTGCCGAACTTCGGGCGAGTTCAGAATACGCTCCACTGTGCGCACATTCTTGGTTGGCACTGCCAGGCCATAACCCGGTAACCCCGCAAGCAGGGCATCAAATGGCCGATCCTCGAATACTTCCTGGTCCAGTAAAACAGTCGAATCTGCATCATCGATTGCAGCGGAATCCGCATCGGACAGGCCCAGAACTTCGGAGACCGAAACCTCGGTGTCTTGCCGTACTCTCTGCGGTGCCGTGCTGTCGCTGGCAGAAATCTCCAGCGAATCATCACTGGCCTTGCCAAGCTGCTTTTTCATCACGAGGTTGATTTTGTCCAGCACCATATTGCGGACATTCGGCTCCGACGCCAATTGAAACTCGAGCAAAGCGGTGGTGCCAATGATCTTCTTGGCGCGCCCGACATCCTGGATACCGGCGAGCTCAATGACGATTCTGCGCGCCCCTCTTTTGGTGATCGAGGGCTCGGATACGCCAAACTGGTCGATGCGGTTCCTCAGAACCTCCAGCGTGCGCTCCACGGCGTCCTCGGCATTATCCTCTAACTGGCTGATGATCTCGGTATCAGAGTCCCCCCTTTTACCAAAGTAGCGGCTGAGCCGCATGCCCTTCTCTTGAAAAACAACAGGAAGCGCCTCGAAAAAATCTTCGTTTTCACGATTGACGCGCTGTTTGATTTTGCGCAGCGCATCTTCGAAATCTGCGTCTCTTTCTTTGGTGACGTTTTCGAGAAGCTTGGGCATATCTACTTCGTAAACCAAATAGGTGCCCCCCTGCAGGTCGAGGCCCAACTTGATCGATTTTGGCTCATTCTCGACGATCTTTTCATCCAACTCGATAAGCTTCCTGACGTCGACCATCAGTTCTTCGACGTCTTTGCCATCCGTGCCTTTGAAGTTATTGAGCACCAATAGCTCCAGGTTGCCGCTCGAGAGCGCCGCCTTGATGTCATTGGTCGTCAGTGAGGTATTCGATTCGATTTCGGAGTAGTATTTTTGGGCTTTGTCCGTTTGTCTCTCAAGCTGAAATGTCGGGAAGAGCACTATGCTGGACCATGCGACGGCCAACAAGACGATCATGGTTCTCAAAAGATTGTTTCTGCGCATTTCGCCATTAACCTCCCGGATAAAATTCAGAGCGCAATCTACTATTTACTTTCAAAAAAGTCAAGGAGTCGACTTGGTTATTCAAGAGCGCTACATGGAATACGCGGATATGACAGCGTGAAGCCTGGCCTGGGTTGCCCCTACGGACTACGAATGTCGGCTTGAATGGCAATCCGGTTCAGATTCTTGCTGAAGCCTTTTGACGACCTCTTTCGCGACTTTCCTGAGCAAGTCAGGATTCGCGCGAGGTCCCAATACGCGCATGGCCTCCTCGATAATTTGCCGAATTTTTTCTTCGGTAACTGGCAAGATCTCTCTTATCAACAAACACGGAATATAACCTATTCTGGGATGATTTGCAAGTACAAATTTGAAGCGAAAAAATATTGACAGCATGTTTTCAATTCGCTATATTACACCCTTGCGTGGGCGTCCGACATCGAGGGGTTTCCGCATCCGGGTGATGTAATCTCGCAGTCGAGTTAAGAAAGCGAATGAAAAAATCGAGTATTCTTGCGAACCTGATCTATATAGCAACTTGTGTTTCTTTTGCCATTGGCCAAACCGGCCCCGCCTCAGATGCCAGATCCAATTTTGAGTTAGCGCTCAAAGCTGCCAGAGATCTTGATTATCTGCAGGCGATTGAGCATCTGCAGCAGGCTGTTGCGAGGGATTCCACGTTCATCGAAGCCTACCTCACCCTCGCAGACGTTTTCAACTATTCAAATTCGCTGGCAGAGGGCAAAGCTTACTTCCAGCAGGCGATCGACCAGCATCCGGAACACCCTGGCCCTTATGTGGCTTTGGCCAGGCTGAGCTTGCATTCTGGCGACCGGGAGCAGGCGTTTGAGTTTAGCCGGCGCGCATTCAAGCAGGGCTCGCTTTCTAAGGAGACGCTGTGGCTACTCGTCGAATCCGCCCTGGTACTCAAAAAAACGAGGGCACTTGCCGCCACCCTGAGAAAATTCCGAAAAAGCCCGTCACAAAAACATCTCTACGAGCTCGGCTACGCCTTGTGGCGGCTTAGAATAAACAAGTTCAAAAAGGCCAAGGCGACGATCCTCCGCTACCTGGAGCAGCAGAGCCAGGACCCTTACGGGCACAAGCTTTTGGGAGACATTTCACGCAACCTGGATGAATTTGCCTCTTCAAACAGGGCCTATCGCAAAGCCCTTACCCTGATTGCGCCCTCGGCGAAAAACTTTCAGGCGACCCTATACTCAAACCTGGGGGCTAACTTTTTCGAGATCAACCAACCCGATTCAGGCTCTTTTTATTTTGAACAAGCATTAAGAGTTGCTGATGAGATAGGCGCACGACAAAAGCAGGTGGAGACCCGCCTGGCACTGAGCGCTTATTACGCGCAGCGGCGTGAGCTGCGCGCCTTTATCCGAGTTTGTAAAGAAGGCGTCCACCTGCTGGCCGGTTCGAACTTCGATGCTGACCTGCTCGCATTCTATTTGAATTTGGCCGATGTCTATGATACTTTGAAAGCCCGCGCTCGTGCCTTGACCTACTACAAATTGGCCCATGAGCAGGCCGTTGCACTCGAGGATCGCGCCCAGCAGGCGGGCATCAATCTTGCCATCGGCCAACAGTATGCGGCATTGCGGCAGTTCGGGCCGGCAATTTCCTATTTAGAAACGAGTTACGGCCAGGCTCAGGATATTCACGACGAAGGGCTGGCGCACCGGGCACTGCTGGCCATGGCCGAGGTCTACGATTTCAAGGGGGATGTTGAGCAGGCAAAAAAAGCCTACGAAACAGTGCTCAGGTTTGCGCAGCACAAGCAGGAAAACCACCTGACCGAGAGATGTTTGCTCAAACTCGCCAATATGTACCTCACCCAGTCACAGGATTTTGGCAGCGCGACATACTATTTGACCCGGGCCGACGCCCTGGCGCGCCAAACCTTTCAGCTCCAGTTCGCAGCGAATCATCGCTGGATGCAGGGCAATATAGCGCTGGCTGAGAACAAGATCGAGGTGGCTGAGACGTCTTTTCTACAGGCCATTCAACTCGGCAGAGAGACGGGCTCCTACCTGTCCTTTCTCGCCGGCCAGGCTGGCCTGATCAAAACCTATCTACAAACTGATTTTGCCGACCTCGCCGCCGCTCATGCAGATACGGCGCTCAACTATCTGGACGAATTCTATTCTCTCTGCATCTCCGAGTTTACGTTCGAATTCTTCGACCTGAAGAACGACCTGATCGTTCCGGCGATCAACGCCTATGCTTCCGTAGGCCACCTGGCGCGGTTATTTGAGACCACGGAAACCTACAAAGCCGTCACGCATCAGATCAATACCAACGAGGTCGTCCTCTTGACCAACGATGTCCGGATCGATTCCATAAAAGATGTCACCGAAACCACACGCAGGACGATTGAGAACAAGTGGCGGATGCTCTGGGACGAGTGGAAGCAAGACCAACGGGACGACCTGGAGCTCGTGATGCGGACAAAACATGAGATCAAGGAGCTTCATAGACGGCAGCAGGCATTTCTGGCCCGGGTCATGAGAGAGTATCCGGAACTCTACGATCTGTTCAAACCCCCCGTTAAGACTCTGTCAGAGACTCAGGCGGCTTTGGCCTCCCTGAACGGAACTCTGCTGCATTACCTGGTGAGCGAGCAAGCTACTTTTATTGTGGTCGTGCGGCCAGCAGGCGTTTATTGCAAACGGGTCAATATCAATCGCTCTTCGCTCGAGACTTACGTGCGAGAGGTCAATCCGATGTTCCGCAAGACTGTTGAGCGTTACGACGATATCAACGATGCCGAGCTGACCGAGTTTGGCCTGGACAGAGCGGCACACCTGTACAAGCTACTGGTCGAGCCCGTACGGCCCTGGCTGCCAGAGGGAGGCACGTTGATTATTTCCGCCGATGACGCTTTGAATCGGTTACCGCTTGAAATCCTGGTAACCAACCCGGAGGACTTGATCGACAATCACGATTATGCGCAAGCCAGATACCTGGTGGAGGACTTTCCGATTCTCTACGTCCCGTTTTCAACCTTTCTAAAGACCGAAGCAGGAGAACGTGCACGGGTGCCAGGAAAGTTGCTGGCGTTTGTCACGCCTTCTGGACCTAGCAAACAGGACGCTGCCAGCAACGACGCTGCGAATGGCCGCACACAAACCGCCGCAGAAAGTGAAGCTCCAGTCGAAATCAAGACAGTTGCCAGAGTCTTTAGCCGGAAACAGAGCAAGATACTGACTCACGAGCGTGCAACCAAGGCCAACTTCCTGACTGAAAGCCCGCACTATCAGATTCTCCATCTGTCGGTGCCGACCGTCCTAAATGACGCCACGCCGTTGTATTCAAGAATGACCTTTTCAGACGAGAGTGAAAGCGACCTCGAGGTCTATGACCTGTTCACCTTGAAGCTGGGTGCAGAGCTCGCGGTCTTAAGCGGCTGCGAAAGGAAAATTGCCGGGCCGGGTAGCGGTGGCATGGCTCTGAATGGCATGCTGCACGGGTTCATGTTCGCGGGCGTTCCTAGCCTGCTGACCAGTTTCTGGCGTGTGCCGCCGCCGCAGGAAGCAAGGGTGCTTTCCGAGTTCTATGCCAACCTCAGATTGGGCCGCAACAAAGCCGAGGCGCTGCAGACGGCGAAACTCTCCTATCTGCGGAACGAAAACAGAAACCCCTATTTTTGGGCCGGGGTGGTGCTGTACGGTAACCCGGCGGCCATGCAGCTGAACTCAAACGCCACCTATCTTGTCGTCTACATGACCATTGTTGGCCTGCTCATGCTGGCGGTGGTTTTTGCGCGGCAAATGGTCAAAAGCGTGAAGAAACGGCGGGCAATGGCTCAATCATAACGGAATCTGAACGCGCTCTGCTCTCAGCCTGCACGGCGCCGCCCCCAGGGCGCGAAGCTTCCTCCTGGGACTTATCGTGTCCCACCTGGCGGTCCTTATCGTACTTCGGCACGATTGTCAGGGCTGAACACCGGGGAAACAGACATTGTCAGCGCATGCCTCAATGGGGGCCAATTCGCCACTCGTGGCCGCCACCCCTCGTGGTTGGCTGTTATCTCCCCGCAGGATGATTCATATTGATGAATGCCCCACCGGCGAATCAATCGCGAGGATTTTGTGCCGGCACATTTCATCCGATGGCTGCGAGTCATCGGATGAAATGCACCCGTCACTCACGGTTATTTCAAGTACAAAAGCTTGCCTGAGTGTACGCTTTGCCTGTAAGTCAGCGAGTAGAGGTAGAAGCCGCTACTGACCTGCCGGCCGTTGCGGTCCAGGCCGTGCCAGCGCAACCGGTGTCGGCCAGCACTGAGATTGGCTTCGTGCTGCAAGAAAATCTGCCGGCCCAGGAGGTTGGCAATCCTCAAGGTGACACCCCCCGCTTCCGGGAGAGAAAATTCGAGCGTGGTCGAGCCGTTGAACGGATTCGGGAAGTTGCCATGCAACTGAAACGTCTCCGGCACAGAGCTTGCACCGGACGCAATCTCCTTGACACCCGACACCTGGCCTTCCCTCAGCTGAATAAGCTGATTGACAGCCACATTTCGAAGTGTTTCCTCATCGCCATTGGGCCAGCGGACCGTCACTTCATCGGCCATCTCGGCCTCGCCCAAACCAAAATGCAGCGGCATGATGGACTGGCCCAGGAAATCAACGCCATCATTGGCGCGGGAGAATGTGCGGCCACCGGCGCGCACCCGAACCATGGCGCCAAAAGCGTTACGATTGGAAACCGTTCCGTGCAGCTCCACCTCGAGCCAGTTTTTCGTGACCGTCTGATTTTCATACAAATAGGGCGATTGCCACCAATTGGCGACCAGCAGATCCATGTCACCGTCGTTGTCGTAATCGAAGACCACCAACCCGCGTGCTTCGTATTCGCCGTCGCTGCCGGACTCGGCGGATTTATCTTCAAACAGCGGACCTCCTTGATCCAGCAAATTGTCGAAAAAGTAGTTATTGCCCGGGTCAATCTTGAACCCGTTGACAACATACAGCTCCAGGTCGCCGTCATGGTCGCAATCAAAAAACTCCGCGCCCCAGGCCCAACCGGTGTCATCGACCCCCATCTGTCTGGCGAGATTGACAAACTGCCCCTCTCCATTGTTGGTAAACAAAGGGCACGGGACGATATCGGAGATGTTGGTCAAATAGATGTCAAAAAAGCCGTCGTTGTTATAATCGCCCAGGTCCACCCCCATGCCATGCCCCTCGTCCTCTAAACCGAATTCAGTTGTGGCGTCCACAAAAGTCTTGTCGCCCCGGTTGCGATAGAATCGATTCGCACCGAAGTCGTTGACCACGTAGAGATCCGGCAGCCCGTCATTGTCACCATCGAGTGGAATGGAGGTCCAGGTTTGGCCGGTGTCAGCCAGACCGGTCGCGAAGCTGACGTCCAGAAACGTGCCGTCGTTGAGATTCTCGTACATGATGTTCTCCCCAATCCAGGCGCTGACGTACAGGTCCAGATCCCCATCCAGGTCATAATCCCACCACACGGCGCTGCTGTTCGTATCGCGCTCGCGGCCGAACACACCGGCGTTTTCTGTTACGTTGGTAAACGTGCCGTCTCCGTTGTTGTGGTACAATTCATCCGGTCCCAGGTTGGTCAGGAAGAGATCCGGATAACCGTCGTTATCATAGTCTCCCCAGGCAGCGCCGAACTTGTAGCCCATGCCGCCATTGGTCTGCCCGGACAGCGTGCTCAGCACTCCTGCCTCGACCGTGACGTCAGCAAAGGTGCCATCCCCCTGGTTTTGGAAAAGCCGGTTCCAGGTGGTGTCATCGCCAGCATCATATTGCCCGGTGGCAACAAGATAGACATCCAGGTCGCCATCCAAATCATAGTCAGCGACCGCGACGCCGTTGGAATGATGCGCCAGGTCCAGGCCGGATTCAACGGTTTTCAAAACGAAAGATTGCGGAAAAGCGGGTGTTGTGGCGAGCAGGAGCCCAGCCACGGCAGAAACAGCCAATTTGAATTTCATACCTATCCTCCTCAAGATAAATAATTGAGGAAAATATAGAAAAGAATTGGCTGCTTGTCAATGAAAAATGTTACGGTGGTGTAATCGGCCTATCGGGACAGGACAAGTTTTCTCACATCCGAGTGCGTGGCGGCTTGCAGCCGCACCAGATAGAGCCCGCCTTTCATTTCTCTGCCCCTGGTGTCTTTGCCATCCCAGGCAATGCGGTATTCACCTGCCGGTTGCAGCTCATCTACCAGGGTCCTGACCAGCGTGCCATCGCGTTCGTATATCCGGACAGAGACCGGGGCATGCTGAAAGAGCCGGTATCTCACGGTTGCACCTGAGGAAAAAGGCGTTGCAATCTGGAGGCTCATCGCCTGCCACGCTGTTATTCGCTGCACCAGGTCGACGTTGCTCTCCACAAAAGACGCTTCGCGGCTCAGGTTGCGCCAGAAGAACAAGCCGCCACTGTTGTTGCCCACGAACAAGTCAGAATCACCATCGCGGTCGATGTCCGCCAGAGTCGGGACCGAGAAAGAACGCACATCGATGGCCAGGAACTTCACCTTTTGCAGCCGCCACTGCGGCGCTCTGCGCGACCCCGTGTTCTCGTACACGCTGACCGTGCCATCATTCAAGCCGACAAACAGATCCAGGTCGCCGTCGTGGTCGATGTCGGCAAACGCCGGGGCTGTGCGATACACCCGGCTCGTCCCGAGCACGTTGTCGCTCCCCTTCTTCCATGCCGGCTGCTGCCGGGACCCGGTGTTTTGATAGTAAGCCACACCGTTGACATCGGTGCCCACAAACAGGTCAGCATCCCCATCTGCATCCATATCTGCAAAGGCCGGGAACGAGTGGCTGCCGCAGAACAACGAATCATAGAAGTCGCTCACCAGCTCGAACGCCGGATGATACTTGCTGCCCGTGTTGCGGAAGAATGACATTCTGCCAAGCTTCGAGCCGCTCAACAAGTCCAGGTCCTCATCGCCGTCGAGATCGGCAAACGCCGGGATACTCCAATTCTTGACCGTGACGCTGTCAAAATAGCCGCTCACCAGGTGCCAGTTGGGGTGCAGCGCTCCGCCGTCATTTCTGTAAAAATGAAAGCGACCGTCGTGCGCGCCGAGGACCAGGTCCAGGTCCTGGTCTGCGTCAATATCGACCAAAGCCGGGGCGCTTTGGAACCCCACATCGACCGTTTGGCCGAAAATGGCCTGCGGTGCAGAGTTGAAGGACCGTTCCGATGGCGTGCCATTGTTTTCGAGAAACGCAACCTCCCCCTCTGCCTGCCCCAAAAATAAATCCAGGTCGCCATCGGCATCACTATCGAGGAAGGCAGGTGAGGTCACCGCCTTCACACCAACGTCGTCAAAGTTCTTGCTCGCCAGAGAAAATTTTGCCTTGCTGGCCGAACCATCGTTTTGATAAAAAAAGATTGAATTCTCATGATTTCCGACAAACAGGTCGAGATCGTTGTCGCGGTCGATATCGACCCAGGCAGGAAAACCGATGGACCCCACATCGATTCCAAAGTAGTTCCTGGAAACCACCTTCCAGACCGGCGTGCCGGCGTCACCCACGTTGCGATAGACCGCCAGCTTGCCTTCAATATCGCCGACGGTCAAATCATCATCCCCGTCGCCGTCGACATCTGCAAAGGTCGGCGTTGCTGTAGACTGGACTTTGATGTTACGATTGTTGGCGGTCTTCAGAGGGCCGAGGTAGGACCAGACCGTGCGCCAGCCTGTGCCATCATTTCGGTAGAGGTGCAAATGACCGTTGAAGTCGCCCACGATCATATCGGCGTCGCCATCGCCATCGTAGTCTGTGAACGCCGGCGAGCTGTTTTCGCCTACATCGATGTTGGCATAGTTGCCGTCGAGCAAGCGGTATTTCGGGCGCGACGGCGTGCCCTCATTGCGGTAGAAGTTGAGATTGCCATCGTACTCGCCAACAAACAGGTCCTGATCCCCGTCCTGATCGATGTCCACGAACGCAGGCCGGGCCAGCCCGATGCCGCCGATATAGGCATTGGGGTTGGGCTTGCCATCGATGGTGGCCACATGCTCCTGGAGCCAGGCCGTGCCGAACAGAAAGGTGATCCTGTCGAGAAATGCCGTTGCCTGTCCCCCAAAACGATTTGCATGCAGAAAGGCGATCCATATTTGCGCGGCTCCTGCGCTCTTGACACCCGCGACATCGCCCAGGTCGTAATTGATAAACTGCCAGCCATTGGAGCCGCCGATGGCGCTGACGCCATGAAACTGTTCGCCGTCCACGGAAATCCCCCAAAACAGCACGCCTTCGTCCGGGCCGGCGTGCAGGGAAAAATAGAACTGGAGTGTCGTCTCATCCAGGTCACGGGAGTCAAACGGTCCGGCGACAAGCCAGCTTACGGTCGGCGAGCTGTGGTCAGAAACCGTTTTGCCGCCTGCGGCCACTTCCCCACTTTTCAGACAATAGCTGCCGGAGAGGGCGTTTGCGCTCGTTTTCTCCCAGGTCGTCCCCCGGAGACCGGGCAACAGCTGCCAGAAGTGCACGGGAAAGGCGCGCTCAAAATCATCTCGAAAGAAAAAATGTTTGTTCCTGGATGGCCTCCTGGCGGCTAGATCTCTGAACTTCACGCCCGGAGCGAGCAGACGGTTTTCCCTTTGCTCAGAAAGACGGATTCGCGTTTCGAGAAAGCGCGAGCCGGCTGCCGCGCTCTTAAAGGCTCGGGCTGGCTTGCTCACTCTGATGCCTGCCTCTGTCAGCCACTCCCGGGTTTTCAGGCTCAGCTCCTGAGCAAGTGCAGTCTGTCCCGGCAGGACAAGAATGCCGAAGAAAATGATGGTCGTCAGGCGCTTACAAATCATACTTTTTTATCTTATATCGCATGGTGCGCAGACTGATATCGAGCGCTTTGGCAGCTTCGGACTTGTTGCCCCCGGCGCCCTCGATCGCACTCTTCAAAATAAGCCGTTCGGCCACCTCGACTTTGTCTTTGAAAGTCGGGCCACTGTTCCGCAAAAGATCCAGACTCATCTCTTTTGTCGGTTTGCCCAGGATGTCAAACGGCAGATGCTCAGGCAAAATCGTGGCACCTTCGCCCAAAACGATGGCATTTTCCACTGCGTTCTCAAGCTCGCGTACGTTCCCGGGCCACTCATACATCAAACACAGCCTCATGGCCTCCTCAGAAACTGCCGGGGGCGGAATCTTGATGGCCATGCTAAACTTCTTGACAAAATGCTGCAGCAACAACGGGATATCGTCCTTCCGCTCACGCAAAGGAGGAAGTCGGATGGGGATCACATTCAACCGGTAGTAAAGGTCTTCGCGAAATCTGCCCTGTTCGAGCGCTTTCTCGAGATCGCGATTGGTCGCCGTAATGACGCGCACGTCCACGCTGATGGTCGCCGTGCCCCCCAGGCGGGAAATCCGGCGCTCCTGTAAGACCCGCAAAAGCTTGATCTGCATGCTCTCGGAGACATCACCAATCTCATCCAGAAAGATGGTCCCCCCGTCAGCAAGCTCAAAATGGCCTTTCTTGCGGTTGTCGGCACCCGTGAACGCCCCTTTCTCGTAACCAAACAGCTCACTCTCCAGCAGCGTTTCCGGAAACGAGGCGCAACTGATTTCCACCAGCGGCTTGTTGGCCCGGGGACTATTGTAATGAATCGCCCGCGCGACCAGCTCCTTGCCCGTACCACTTTCGCCACGAATCAGGACAGTGGACTGGGTTTTGGCGACTTTGACGATGGTCCTAAAGACCTGTTCAATCGCAGGACTCTGGCCCACGATATTCTCGAAGCTGTACGTCGACTTGACCTGCCGCTTGAGGCGCAAATTCTCGCGCTGCAGATTCTGCTCACCAATGGCCTTCTCTATAATCACAAACAGCTCGTCCAGGTCAAGCGGTTTGGTCAGGTACTCATACACGCCCCTTTTCATCGCCTCGACCGCGTCTTTGACCGAGCTATAGGCTGTCATCACGATGGTCTTTAGCTCGGGTGCAATGGGCAGCGAGCGCTGATAGAGCTCCATCCCGCTCAAATAAGGCATTTTCAAGTCGGTGAGAAGAATGTCAAAGCTGTCCTTCTCGAGATGCTTGAGCGCCTTCTTCGCACCGTCAACGCCGACCACATCGTACCCCTCCTGGCTCAGGATTTCCACCAGGCCGGAGAGCGTGTTGCGGTCGTCTTCTACTATCAAAATTCTCGCCATCGCTCAACGCCTAATCCCTCTGAATTGACAATACTCTCAACCTTCCTGCCGAGCAAATAATCAGCCACACTGCCAGCGATCTCCGCGGCCACCCTGCGCTGAGCATCCACGGTGCTGGCACCAAGATGGGGGGTGGTGATGACATTGCTGAGCCCGAGCAGCGGACTCATGCCAGGAGGCTCTTTTTCAAAAACATCCAGGGCTGCGCCGGCGATCTTGCCCGCTTTCACGGCCCGGCAGAGCGCGTCTTCATCGATGACCCCCCCCCGCGCCACGTTGATAATTCGCAGATTTGGATTGCAGGTTTCGAATTGCCTGTCGGAAAACAGGTGGCGCGTTTGCTCGTTGAGTGGCAGATGCAAGGTCAGAAAATCACACTGCTCGAGCATCTCATCGATCTCCATTTGCCCAACATGGGCTGCCTGAAAATCGGCAGCGCTGATGAGCGGGTCATAGGCGACGACAGTCATGCCAAACGCCCGGGCGCGGTTCGCCACCTCCCGGCCTATCTGGCCCAACCCGACAATACCGAGTTTCTTGCCATACAACTCCACTCCGGTAAAGGCGCTGCGCTGCCATTTGCCGGCCAGCATGGAGAGATGCGCGGCCGGTATCTGACGCGCGAGCGCGATCATCATCGCAAAGGTATGCTCCGCCGCAGAGAGGGTGTTGCCGCCGGGCGAATTCACCACTGCGATACCTTTTTGCGTCGCAGCCGCAACGTCGATGTTATCCACACCCGTGCCGGCACGGCCAATCACGCGCAGGTTCCTGCCACGCTCGATAACCCCGGCGGTCACTTTCGTGGCGCTGCGGACAATCAAGGCGTGGTAGTCTTCAATGGTGTTCTCCAGCTCCTTTGCCGGCAGCCCCGGGCTGTACCTGACTTCGAAGTCTTGCTGTTCCAGATGGGCCACACACACATCAGCGACCGCGTCGGATACGAGTACCTTGAGTTTTGTCATGATGTTGTCGCTTCAGTGAGTTAATCCGTCGTTCTTGCTCTCCATGAAAACCTGCTGCACCGCCGAAACCCCCGCCCCGTGCTCGAACTTCCAGTCGAAATCCTGCAGGGCCAATTCCAGCGCGGAGGCCATTGCGACCATGTCCAGGGCATCGTAGTAGCCCATGTGTGCGATGCGGAAAATCCTGCCTTTCAACTGCGCCTGCCCGCCGGCGACCGTGATGCCGTACCTTTGTCGCAAATGGCGCACAAACTCCAGTCCATCAATCGTCTCAGGAATCTTGACCGCGGTCAGCGAATCGGACGGAGACCGGGCGAACAATTCCAGGCCGACCGCCTGTACCCCCTGCCGGGTCGCGTGCGCAAGAAGGGCATAGGTTTGCCACATCTTCTCCAGGCCCTTTTCCCGGATCATCCTGAGCGCCTCCCGCAGCCCCATGAACAGTGTGATCGCCGGCGTCCAGGCAGTGGTGGCGTTGCGCTGTGCGGCCCGCTCTTTCTTCAAATCGAAATAGAATTTGGGCAAATCAGACCGCTCGACGCGCTCCCAGGCGCGCGGGCTCATGGCCACAACCGCGAGACCGGGCGGAATCATCAGACCTTTCTGCGAGCCCGTAACGGCAACATCGATACCCCATTCGTCCATTTTGAACGGCAGCACACCGGCCGAGGTGATCGAGTCGACCACCAGGATGGCATCAGAATGCGCATGGACGACCTGCGCAATCTTTTGTACATCAGCCGCCACACCCGTCGAGGTCTCGCTATGGGTGACGAAGACCGCTTGCGTCGCCGGATTGCGGACCAGAAATTCCTGGATCACCTCCGGGTCGACAGCCTCGCCCCAGGTGACGTCGAGGTTGTGGGTATCGGTTGCGTACGCCCGGCACATCTGTCCCCAGCGCTCGCCGAACTTGCCGCCGGCAACCGTGAGCACTTTGTCCTTCTTGCTGAGCAGATTGACAACGCACGCTTCCATGGCACCGCTCCCTGAGGCCGTCAGGGTCAAGACCTGCCCGTCGGTCTGGAAGAAATATTTCAGGTCATCGATGACTTCTTTGAAAATCCTTTTGAACTCCGCGCCCCGGTGGTGCATCAGGGGGTTGGACATGGCCACCTGCACCCGCTCGGGAACCTGAGTTGGCCCCGGTGTAAACAGTCTCGCTCGCATCACGACTCCACCAAACATATGATTTGACGCAACAATTCCTTCTTCCCGGTCCCGTTCGCGGCTGAAAACGCGATGATCTGACCGCTGAAGACCTGCTGGACGTCGGCAGAGAATTTCTTTAGGTGAGTCACCAAAGCTGATTTGGATAATTTATCTACCTTTGTCGCCACCAGGAGCACCGGCAGCCGCAAGCTCTGCAACCATTCGAGCAACTGAAGATCGAGCGGTGTGGGGCCGATGCGGCTGTCGATAATCGAAATCACGCCCTTCAATTTCTCACTTTTTCTGAGATAACTCTCGATCAGAGTTTGCCATTGCCCTCGCTCCTTTTCCGAAACCCTGGCATATCCGTAGCCCGGCAGGTCCACAAAATAAAAACGATTGTTGATTCGAAAATAATTGAGCTGGCGGGTCTTGCCGGGCGTCGAGCTGGTTTTTGCGATTTTCTTGCGATTCAGCAAAGAGTTGATCAGGCTGGACTTTCCAACGTTCGACCGGCCGGCGAAGGCCACTTCGTGAAGATTGTCCTTCGGAATTTCTGCAACATCGACGACGCTTTTGACAAATTCGACTGAGGTGATTTTCATTTTGGCGCCATACCCTAAACAAACGCCTCTTTCAAGACCTGCTCCATCTTTTTGACCGGAATAATGTTCAACCCCTTTTTCACCCGCATATTGATCTCGCTCAGCTCGCGCTCATTCTCTTGCGGGATGATCACGTTTTCGATGCCGAAACGCTTGGCGGCCAAGAGCTTCTCATTCAAGCCGCCGATGGCCAGCACGTTCCCCCGCAGCGTGATCTCGCCAGTCACAGCCAGATTGCCCCGGACGCGCTTGCCGGTCAAAGCGGAAATCAAAGCGATGGCCATGGTCACCCCGGCGGAGGGGCCATCTTTCGGCGTCGCGCCCTCCGGCACATGGATGTGAATGTCCTTGTCTTTCCAGAACTCCCCCTCGATGCCCAGCTTGTCAGCATTCGTGCGCGCATAGGACACGGCTGCTTTGGCGGATTCCTTCATGACGTCGCCGAGCTTGCCGGTGAGCGACAGGTTGCCTTTCCCGGCCATCAAGTTCACCTCGATCTGTAAGATGTCGCCGCCGTACTGAGTCCAGGCCAGGCCGTGGGCGGCCCCCACCCTGTTGTCCTGCTCCAGTTGCCGATCCGGATACTTTGACACGCCGAGGTACTTGTGCACAACTTTTTGGTTCACAGTGACGGCCTCGGCCCCAGTTTTGCCCTTTCGCACGATTTCTTTCGCCACCTTGCGGCAAATCTTGGCAAGTTCGCGCTCGAGATTGCGCACACCCGCCTCGCGCGTATATTCACGGATGATGTGCAAAATGGCCGTCTCTTGAAACTCGAGCTGGCTCTTTTTCAACCCGTGTTGCTTCAACAGCTTGGGAATGAGAAATCCCTTTGCTATCTCCAACTTGTCATGCTCGAGATAGCCGGGCAAATTGATGACTTCCATCCGGTCGCGCAGCGGTTCCGGAATCTGGCTTTCGAGATTTGCCGTGGTGATGAACAGGACCTGTGACAGGTCGTAATCCACCTCCAGGTAGTGGTCGCCAAACGCTTTGTTCTGCTCCGGGTCCAGCACCTCCAGCAGCGCGGTCGACGGGTCGCCCCGAAAATCCATGCTCATTTTGTCGACCTCATCGAGTAAGAAAACGGGGTTGATACTCTTGGCCTTTTTGAGACTTTGAATGATCTTGCCGGGCATGGAGCCGATGTATGTTCGCCGGTGGCCCCGGATTTCCGCTTCGTCTCGCACGCCGCCCAGGGAGACGCGCACAAAATTTCGTCCCATCGCACGAGCCACGGATTTGCCGAGCGAGGTCTTGCCGACGCCAGGCGGTCCGACAAAACAGATGATCGGGCCTTTGATATTCTTCGACAGCTTGAGCACCGCCAAATGTTCGAGGATGCGCTCTTTGGGCTTGCGCAGCCCGAAATGGTCTGCATCGAGAATCTTATCGGCCGCGTCGATATCGAGGTTGTCTTTGGTCTTCTTATACCACGGGACGGCGATGAGCCAATCCAGGTAGTTCCGGATAACGGTCGCTTCCGGTGAGAAAGGCGGCGTCTGGCGCAGCTTGTCGAGCTCCTCGAACGCACGCTCCGCCGCCTCTTTCGACATCCTGGCTTTGCGGATTCTTTCACTGAAGAAGGCAAACTCGCCGTTCATTTCGCCTTCGTCGCCGAGCTCCTCCTGGATGGCCCGCATCTGCTCCTGCAGATAAATGTTCTTTTGTGAACGGTTAATTCTGCCGCGCACACGCTCGTCCAGATCGCGCTCCAGCTCCAAGATCTCCATTTCAGACTCCAGCATCTTGATCAGTTCCGTGAGATGCAGCTCGACAGATTTGTTTTCCAGCAGCTTCTGTTTGGTCGCGACGTCGTTTTGCAGATGCGCAGAAACCAGATCCGCAAATCGCTGCGGCTGGTGCGCTTTCTCGATCGTGAGAACAATCTCATCGGGCAAACTGCGGTGGAGCATCACATAGCGTTTGAACAGATTGCCGACTCGCCGCACCTTCGCCTTGATGAGAGGCGTACTGTTTTCGGTCTCAGCGAGCACGTCGATTTGTCCCTGGAAATGGTCATCAACCGACAGGAAGCGTTTGATTCTGCCGCGCACCAACCCTTCGATGAGCACCTTCATCAGGCCATTCGGCAACTTCAGAACTTGCAGCACACGCGCAACCACTCCGACGCGGTACAAGTCTCTGGACTCCGGATCTTCAAGGGTGACACTCTTCTGCGCGGTCAGAAACACCAGCTTGTCGAGCAGCATCGACTCCTCGATCGCTTTCAAAGACCCTTCTCTGCCGATCAGCAGAGGATAGATCATATACGGAAAGATGACGACCTCTTTCAAGGGCAGAATAGGCAGGCGCGTGTTAATCTTGATGACTTTGCCGTCACGAATGACTTTATGCATAATCGTACTAACCTGTATAAACTAAAAAATCCTCCACAGAAGCGCGCTGAGGAAGATTTCTTTGATGGAAGAAACGATTGTTTTCTAAATTAATCAAGCGCTTTTTTTGACTTGTTCAAAAGTATAAATCGGCTCGCTCCTTTTCAAGACATAATCGCGAGTAATGATACAGTGCTTGATGTCATGCCGGGAGGGGATATCATACATGAGCTCCATCATCACCTCCTCGAAGATCGATCGCAAGGCGCGAGCGCCTGTCCGTCTGGCCTTGGCCATTCTCACAATTTCCTTCAAGGCTTTGTGCTCGAACTCGACCTCGACATCGTCCATTTCAAAGAGACGCGTGTATTGTTTCGTGAGCGCATTCTTGGGTTTGAGGAGAATCTCCAACAGCGCGTCTTCATCAAGCTCCTCCAGGACCGAAAGCACAGGCAGTCGGCCGATCAATTCCGGGATCAATCCATATTGGAGCAGATCCTCCGGCTCCACGTGCTTGAGCAAATTGCGGCTGTGCTCATCCACCACTTTGCGCGCCGTGGAGCCAAATCCGATGACTCTTTTGCCCAGACGCCTGCTGATGACTTTATTCAGCCCCACGAAGGCGCCGCCACAAATGAACAAGATATTTCTGGTGTTGATATTGATCAGATTCTGCTCCGGATGCTTTCTGCCACCCTTGGGTGGCACGGCAGCCTGAGTACCTTCCAGCAGCTTGAGCAACGCCTGCTGCACCCCCTCGCCAGACACATCGCGAGTGATCGATGGGTTGCCATCCTTGCGCGTGATCTTATCGATTTCATCGATGTATACGATGCCACACTCTGCCTTCTCAACATCATAATCTGCCGCCTGCAACAGACGAACCAGGATATTCTCGACGTCCTCGCCAACATAGCCGGCTTCTGTGAGGGTTGTCGCATCAGCAATCGTGAAGGGCACCTGCAAGAATTTGGCGAGTGTCTGCGCCAGCAATGTTTTCCCGGTCCCCGTCGGCCCAATCAACAAAATGTTACTCTTGTCCAGCTCGACATCGTCGAACGAATCATACGACCGGATGCGCTTGTAGTGGTTGTAGACCGCTACGGCGAGATTTTTCTTGGCGTACTCCTGCCCGATGACGTAATCATCCAGAGCACGCTTGATGTCTGTGGGAAGAAGCTCCTGATTCTCGAACGTCCGGCCGCGGCGAATATAGTCCTCTTTGATAATGTCGCTGGCACTTTTGACACATTCATTACAAATGTACACCTCCGGCCCGGTGACAATACATTCAACCTGATTCGAATTCTTGCCACAAAACGAACAGACGTACAAACGTTCCTTGTGCTCCTTCTCGGGCAACCCTTCCGTTCTCCTATTTGCTGTCGGACTTTCTCTTCGGCTTCTTCTTCATCAAGCCCTTTCTATCGATGACGTCATCGATGATGCCGTATTCTTTGGATTCTCCGGCAGACATAAAAAAATTGCGGTCTGTATCCCGGGCAATTTTTTCCACCGATTGGCCCGTGTGATAAGCGAGTATCTCGTTGAGTCGCTCACGCGCGTATAGAATTTCGCGCGATTGAATTTCGATATCCGAGGCCTGCCCTTGTGCGCCACCGAGCGGTTGGTGGAGCATGACGCGCGCGTGTGGCAAGGCGTAGCGTTTCCCTGGTGCGCCTGCGGCCAGCAGAACAGCCCCCATACTGGAAGCCTGTCCCATACAAAACGTCACGACATCGGGTTTCACGTGCTGCATCGTGTCATAAATCGCAAGTCCTGCCGTCACGTAACCGCCTGGAGAATTGATGTACAGAGATATATCCTTCTCCGGATCCTCACTCTCCAAAAACAACATTTGTGCAATCGCCAGACTGGCGACGGTGTCGTCGACAGCCGAGCCCAGGAAAACGATACGATCCTTCAGCAAGCGTGAGAAAATGTCATAAGCGCGTTCCCCACGTCCTGTTTGTTCAACAACAACCGGTACCAGTCCCATAACTGCGAGCTCTTTCGTTAAATTAATAGGTGAAACGAAACAATACGAACACTCAAAGTGCGTAACGTCAAACTATTAGCTTGCGACCCTTCTCGATGTCCTTGCGGGTTACTTTCCTCTCCTTGATCTTTGCACGCTCCTCGAGAAAATCCAGGATCTTCTCTTCCAGAACATCTTCCTCAAACCGGGCCTGCGCTTTTCGCTTCTGCAAAGATTGCTTGATTTCTCTCTCTGTGACACCCCGTTCGCCTGCGATGCGGGCGATCAGCCTGTTTTTGTCCTCCTCGGTGGTCGTAATGTTTTCGACCTCCTGTAATTTGTCCTTCACCAGCTCCCATTTGATGTTCCAGACGGTAGTCGGACGATACTGATCTCGCAAGGCCGCCTCATCGAACGGTTCGCTCGAATCCTTTCTCGCGCCTTCGACCAGAACGTCCAGGTAGTTCGTGACCATGGACTCGGGCAGGTCAAAGGGATTCTTCTTCAGCAGCTCATCGATCAATCGCTGCCGCATAGTGCGTCGTGCACTCGCTTGCGATTGCAGCTCCAACCTGGCACGGATATTCTCTTTCAACTGGTCAAGGGTCTCGAAGTCACTGACATCCTTTGCTAGTTCATCGTCAAGTTCAGGTAGCCGCTTCGATTTTATTTCTTTAACATTGACCTCATAAAGAGCGGTCTCCCCCTTATTGCCGTTGGCATCCACTGAGTCGAGCTGCACCCGCCGTGTCTCGCCCGGCTTCACGCCTATCAATTGATCAGAGAGGTCTCTGCTCTGGTCCAACGTGCTCAAGTGTATGAGACGATCTTCAAATTTCCTGCCGATGATCGGGAGGCCGGTTGTGTCGACTTGTTGAAAATCAGCGACAACAAAGTGATCCTCTTGCGCGGCTTCTTCCACTGGCTCCATGGTCGCCACGCGCTCCCGGTACTCTTCCAGCGCCTGCGCTACATCCTGGTCATCTATCTGATACGTTTCACGTTCAACAGCAAGACCTGTGTAGGTCTTGAGTTCGATGTCCGGCACGACTTCAACAACGGCCTTGAAATGCAGGCCGCTGACGGGATCATAATTGACATCCTGCAGTTTCGCGGGTGCGATGGGCCGCAGCCCCTCCTTATCCCGGACCTCACGGAAGACACTCTGCACAACATCGTCGAGGGCCTCGCTCTTGATGGAATCCCCGTAGAGCTTCTTGATGAGGCTCAACGGCACCTTGCCCTTGCGAAATCCCTGTAATCTCAACTTCTTTTGATACTTTTGGTAGGCCTCGTCAAAATGGGGGGTCAACTCGTCTTCAGGGACATCAACTTCAACGATTCTCTCGAAAGTCCCGTTTTTGGTAACAGTCGCTTCCAAATTCCCTAAATGTGGGTTTAGTTCATCAAAAAAGGGCTAACTGGTGTTTGAATGAGAAACTCGATCCTGGTTATTACGATACTCGCATCGTTTTCATTCACCCACTATCAAAAACAAAGTGCGAGAGGAGGGACTCGAACCCACACGAGCCAAGCTCACTAGATCCTAAATCTAGCGCGTCTGCCAATTCCGCCACTCTCGCATCGAGTGTCGAATATAGAGATTTTTCAAATCAAAGTCAATACAATATTTGGCACGCGCTGGCCACGCGCTGCGTGCAAAACTAGGTCATGCCCGCCGCTGTTTCAGCGGCTTTGGCTGCACTCGTTTGCACAGGTAGCTCGAGGACAAAGGTGGCGCCACGCTCAGGGGCATCCTCGACATACAGCCTGCCCCGATGACTCTGCACGATACCAAAACACATACTCAGCCCCAGTCCCGTTCCATCGCCGACTTCTTTGGTGGTGAAGAACGGATCGAATAGTCTCCGCCTGTTCTCCGCTGGAATCCCGACCCCGTTGTCAGTGATTCTTAAACGAATCGTACCAGATCCTCTTTCTGTACTGAGCCTCAGGCACTTTTTCAGGGTTCCATTTGCTTTGAGGGCCTCCCTCGCGTTGTTGAGCAAGTGCAGGATGACTTGCTGCAACTGATCATAATCCCCCAGGACCTCAGCCAGCGAGGCGGCCAGGTCCCGCGTGACTTCAATGCCCTCCGCGTGAAGTTGATACGCTCGCGACTCCAGCACACTCGCCACCAGTTTATTGAAATCTATGAGCTGTTGCTTGCTCCTTTGCTTGCGCGCGAATGTGAGCAGGTTCTTGACAATCTCGTGGCACCGCTTCGCCTCTTTTTGAATCACCCCGATATCGCGGCGCACGCTGTCTTGCAAGTCCTCTTCCAGCAGAAGCTGCGTGTACCCCAGGATCCCGGCCAGCGGGTTGTTCAGCTCGTGTGCAGCACCCGCGATCATCTGCCCGAGAGCCGAGAGTTTCTCCGCCTGAATCAGCTGACTCTGCAACTGTACAATCCGGGAAATATCCTTGATGACCAGCAAGAACTCCTCCCGTCCGCGTAAGGCAGACTGTGAAATCAAACAGCTCATTGCCGTCCCGTCCGGTCTAACCATCTCCGCTTCATACACAGATGCTTTCCCAGATTTCAGCTCGTGCAGTTTTTCATGATAGCAGGCTCTGGACGACTCGGCCAGAAAGTCAGCAAACGTCCGATCCAGGATGTTACCCGCGGGGCCGTACGTTTTTGCAAACCGGTCGTTATGGAAACGAATGACGCCCTCACCGTCAATTGTGATGATCAGGTCAAGCGAGCTGTGGAGAACGTCCTCCAACTGTCTTTTCAGCTTATCCGTCTCCGAGTACAAGTTGGCGTTTACGATTGCCGTACTAATCTGATTTGAGATTGAGGAAAGCAGATTCAACCGTCGCTCTGTGAAGAATTTGCGCACTTTGCTGCCAGCCATGAACATTCCTAACAACCTGCCCTGATGCAACAACGGGAGAGCCATGAAAGCACACAAATCCTGAGCAACAAGGTCGGCAAAAAATGCCGAGTTATTTGCCCACAGGTCGTCTATGATGCATCGGCTGTTGTTCAAGATGGCGTCTCTGAGACGCTCGGTCGTATCGACGTCAATGCGATTGAGCGCCTGAATCTCCTTGAAGGCCCCAATGCCAGTGCGAATCATGAGAACATTTGCTGGCCGGTCCAGAAGATAGACCGCCACTGCCCGCAGATCCAGGGTTTGAGCAATTTTGTCCACGGCGTTCTGCAAAATCTCGTCCAGAATCAACGACTGATTCAAGCCTTCGGTGACAGAATGGAGAACCTGCAATTCTTTATTTCGCTGGCGCATCTCAGCCTCAATCCGCCGCTTCTCCTGGTACATTTGGAATTTCTGCAGGACGCGCGCCACCACTTCTGGTAAGTTTTCTGGAAAGTCATGAGATTTCACAACATAATCAAAAGCGCCTGCTTTCATGGCGTCAACGGCGACCTGCTCATGCCCATGGCCCGTCACCAAAACAATGGGGACCTCTGCAGACTCGTCTTTCCTGAGACGCTTCAGAATGGCCAACCCGTCCTCGTTGGGCAAATGATAATCCAGCAGCACGATGTCGAATTGCCGGTGCCTTAGAAGCTGAAGACACTTCTCGGGCGTCTCCAGGGTGGTGACCGACATATTCTTTGTCTCCAGGTACGTGCGAGCGAGTAAGGCATGGTCTGGATTGTCTTCGATAATTAGAACTTTGATCTGGGGTTTCATGATTTTGGCCCTGGAATAGCGTGTCTTTAAGAGGTGCGGTAACACAAGAAGCGAGGATGAATTCACGCCATGAGGCGTTGAGCAACGGATATAATATAAAGGGAGAAAGTTACGAAACAAGTGCTTTCACAACTCTTAAGGTTTTTTAATATTGGCAGGCGGGCAAAAACTAACCGGGATTTTCCCATAAATCCTTTTATGAGAAAATCCCAGCATCAGAAGAGTCAAGAATAGCGGTCCCTTTCCACATGGACTCAACTGATTGTTCATGAATCTACATCCGTGTCAGATTCAGTTACGCTCTGTTTCGCAACTTCCGTGCCATTGGGAAATAATTTCCCTAACCTGTTATTCCCAAGCCGGAACCAAAAGGGGCTTTGAAAAGTTTTGAAAAAAATCTGTCGCTATAACTTACATAATAGCGTCATCAGTAGCCCTGAGTTGTAAAGTCTTGCCGAAAAACGGCAAGACTTTACACTATGCTTTCTACCAGGATTTTGACCTGTCACAATGCGCAACGAAGGTGTTTGTTCCACGTACAATGTATCAAACATGATACACCCATGTCGAAAAAGTCGACTTTTTGTGCCCTTTGTTGAGAGAAAAGTAAAGAAACCGTAGTCTTTAGAACAAAGGTTTGAATGTGACAGGGAAATCATTTTTGAATCTTTGAACCTTTCGAGTCGTGATGATGTGCGGACGTGACGCAACGCGTCAGGTGCGCTCCAGCGAGAGCGCGGCCAGACTGCATTCTCGGGCCACCCGAGGCAGGAGGCCACGGGTGGCCGACATTGTCGATTTTGCGCGAACGTCATGGGAAACTACCAGATGGCAATTGCTGACATCCTTTCCCCTATCCGGTTTTCCTCTGTGAGTCTTATCCTGACCGGATTCTTCAGAGCCGCTCAATGCCAGCATGAAGGCATTGAGTGGCTCCTTTATTCGCTGATGACTCCAAGTCTATCCTTCAAAGAGAATGGAATTTCTGGTCTGCCCCCGGTCAATCGCTAAACCCTTGCACTCTCTTCCCGGGTATGTTCCTCTGCCCATGGGATTCGCATATGCCGCCTGATGTTAGGGAGACACATCGGGCGGCTTTTTTCGGGTTAGAAGGCGATCTTTTCGATAGTCTTGATCAGTGAATTGGTGAGTCCTCGATAGGAGGTTCTTGGTGGGACAACAATCGCCAGAACAACATCCTGGTTAAAGGCATGGAAGAATCTGAACACGATCTTTCGCTTGTTAAACCCCTCCACGACCATTTCCTTCATGTTGGAGATCTTTCCCATGACGTCGGCCATTTTCTTGACCTCT
Organism: bacterium; assembly: GCA_046757165.1. GTDB lineage: Bacteria > Zhuqueibacterota > Zhuqueibacteria > Oceanimicrobiales > Oceanimicrobiaceae > JBHHXT01. The sequence continues at coordinate 36,237 of JBHHXT010000004.1, forward strand.
CGTAACAAAAAGGACAGCTCAGCCAGACGGTCGCTTTCAATAATCTCATCGCTGTAGTGGCCGGCCAGGGGAAGTCCCTCATTCGAAAAGAGATGCACCATGTCATAATTTCCGCGCTCGATGATTCGACGCATCTTTTCTTCGATCACAGTTTGGGCTGACAAATTGCGGGTCATGAGGTTCTTTTGTTCAAACGTAGATGGTTATTCTCTCGACAACGTTGGTGATGACACTTCTTAGAGTGTTGAGCACTTCAATCCCTTCGGTTGCTACGGCTTCGAAATAGTCCGTGCCAAAAAAATTGAGTTTGGATTGTAACGTGCTGATGGATTCGACATCAGGCAAGTCGCGTTTGTTGTATTGAATCACCCAGGGAAAATTCTGCAGCGAGTATCCCCTTTCAATCAGATTCTTTTCCAAGTCCAGCAACGAATCCAAGTTCTCACCCATTCGTTTCTTTTGCGAATCCGCCACAAAAACGATGCCGTCGACACCTCTCAGAATAATCTTACGGCTGAATTTGTAGTATACCTGTCCGGGCACCGTATAGAGATTGAAGCGTGGTTTCTTGCCTTTGATCCGGCCCAACTCCAGCTGCATAAAGTCAAAGTACAGTGTTCGCTCTTCCCGGGTGTCGAGCGTCACCAACTCGCTCCGCAAGGCGGGGTCGAGCCGCCGGTAAATAAATTCCAGGTTGGTTGTTTTGCCGCTCAAACCGGGACCGTAGTAGACAATCTTGAGGTTCAGCTCCTGCAGCGCTTGGTTTATGAACATCTCGCGACAAGCTCAAAACTTCAAAGAACGGTTGAGCTCCTCATTGAGCAGATCCTTGAATTCTACATCCAGAAACTGCTTGGACTTGTCCTCATCTTCTTTGACGGTGTGGAGAATATGGTTTAACGACTCGATCGTCTTTCTGGTATAGATGCGGATCATGCCGAGCGCGACCTGAATATCAAAAAGCACCAGCAGAAGAAAGTTGAATCCGACATTCGAGATATACAAATTGGTCTGTTCGCCTTCATGAAATAAGTACTTGAAGGCGTTCTTTTCGCCCAGCAAAGACGCCATTTTCGCGGTCGCGGAAAAGTTGCTCGCGGCCAGCGAAGAGATGACCGGTAGCTCCAGCCCTTTCGTGTCCCCGACGTGGGTGACGGGATAGCCGTTGGATTCACAGAAAATGATGCAGTCCGCACCTGTGTTCGCGGCCAGGTCAGCAATGAATTGGGTGACCTGGTTGTAGATGTCTTCGGAGAGGATCAGCTTCTGACCGTCGTCACGATCGAATGTGTCCATAACAACCTCCCTGAACAAAACTCATTTTGGTGTTTCGCAAGCGGGCCTCGCTCTACTGACCGATTTCCAGCCGTTCCGCCAGAAAGTCCGGCAAACTCGACGCCCTGATCTTGCGTTGCGTTTCGGCGATGTCATACTCCACGCGAAAAAGCTCAAATACATTTTCGACGCAATTAAAGATACCGAAAGAAGAACGGGGATTCAGGTCGCGTGGTTGGCCAACGCTGCCGACGTTGATAATATAACGGAGACCATCTTCAAGGCGCAAAGGGTTTTCCTTGACAACGCGGCAACTGTCTTTCTCATCTAATGAGATGACCATCGGCACGTGGGAATGGCCAATAAAACAAACTTGGCTCTGAAACTCCGGGAAGTTCTTGACTGCATCTCCAATGGTAATGATGTAGTTCCATTCCTCAGGCTGGTTGGGGGTAGAATGAACGATGGTGAAGCCATCCACCTCCAGCTTGAGAGGCAAGCTCAACAAGAACTCCACGGACGAATCGAGCAGTTTTCCGCGAGTCCACTCGATAGCGGTGCGCGCCCACGGATTGAAGTATGAAATGTCGAGCTTACCTATCGGGGCGTAATCGTGATTGCCGGCGAGAATGACTTGTGCCCTTTGCCGAACAAGCTCAACGCATTCATTTGGATTCGGGCCATAGCCGACAACATCACCCAAACAAAGGACCGAGTCCACACTCTGTCGTTCTATCTCGTCCAGGACGCTTTCGAGCGCCTCTAGGTTACCATGTATGTCGGAAATTATTGCGTACTTCATGTAAATGGCTCTGCAGACACCCCTAAATTTATCAAATATACAATTTATATGATCCGTTTGCAAGTACATTCTTTGAGGGCTGACTGTTGGGACAAAAGCCGTGATGTCGCGAGCGAAGAGCAGCCAGATATGGCCCGCTGCGACGAGAGTCTATCAGATAGGGAGCAGCGCTTCTGGTGGGAAGTCATTCTGCGCCAGGGGGAAAACAAACGTGGAGTTTTTCCCACGCTAATGCAAAGTAAAACCCTGTTCGCGGGAATTGACGGTCTTCAGCAGTTGAAAAGTCCCCATTCCCCAATTATCTACGAAAATAAACTTGAGGTTGAGATTGCTGTAATTCCAGATCTCATAGAGCTTGGAGTTGGTTGACGAGGTCAGCCGGTCAATTCTATCGGGTGGCCCATTTTCGATGTAGACTCTGCCCTGGTCCGTTTCCCAGCCATCAGTCGTGACGTCGTCAAAGTGAAAATTGGCGTAGTAGAGTCGCCTGAAATACTCATTCATCAGTTCGTTTCTTTCTGTCTCCGGAATCGGGTCCCGTGCTTTCCAGAACTTTTGCAGGCCCTCGAGCCTTTCTTCTTTTGGCAGAGACTTCAAATACTCGATCTCATAGTCTGAGGCCAGATAGCGCAATTGTCTCAACATCTTGGCATACTCTTCCTCGGAGAAAGCAGAAAGAAACTTCACGATGTGGAAATATGCGACTTTGTGCTGTACTTGAAAATTATCCAGGTCCTGAACCTCCATCACCAGCCGATACTGCCCTGAGTCCAGGTCTTCTACGGGAATGCCGACCCCAAACGCACCAGTCTCGCCGGGTTTATCGAATTGGTATTTCATGCGTTTGACCTCGCGGCCATACCGGTCAAGGATCGAATACGTGGCCAGGAAGGCGTTGGCAACGTTGTCGCGGTGCCGACTCAGATTATAGACTTCGGAATAGGCATACAGCTTCTTGCTTTCCATTCCAAACAGATGAGGCGGGTTAGGGATGATCTTCTTGTGGTTTTTCACAAGGACAGATTCTTCGTCGGAATCCGTGATGCTTGCCGCGATCTGGATGTCACTGATCAGCAGTCCAAGCTCCTGGTAGTCGGGAATGGTCAAGTCCCGGTTAAAACTGACATACCAATTCGTGTGTTGATCGGCCAGCTTGATGCGGGCGAGATAATCACCGGGCAAAACATAGAACGCAAATCTGACCAGGTGCGAGGCCGGAATGTAAGAAACCCCGTCATCGTAGCTCACCTTCACGGAATCGGAAAAACTCAGACTATCGACACACTTACTGTCGCCGTCCAACAGGTCGATCGCCAGTTGGTACTTCGCCAAAATCCCGTCGTCTGTATTGACGAAATGGAGATTCTCAGTGGGAATTTGACAGAATATTTCCAGGAACGTCTTGTTCTCACTGAAGGACTTGAACGTCAAAAAATCAAAATAATAGCTATTTGTTCGGATATCTTCTGATGGTGAAAGGGAGAACAGACTCCCGGGCGCCAAAAATAAGACGACAAAGATAAGAACGGCTCGCCATCCCTGCGAATTGTTCATCGGTAACGCTCCTTGTTGCACGGTATGAATTGATTACTGCTTCTGCTTCTGTTCTATCGTCTCATCTCTTGCAAAACGTGCAAGAAAATGAGAAGCAATATAGTCACATTCGGACTGCCCCAACTTTTCTTTAGAGAATACGAATGGTCTATATTTCTCTTTCGCAATAACTGTTCCAACCAAGGGCAATTTGCTCTTACATTTTGCTAACAGGGTAAGGGAAAAATTAATTGATATTTAGTTATTACAATGGATTAACGGTGTTGCTGCCCTCCTGCAAGCATTGTATCATCTGGGAACATGTTGCCTATCAAGTGGGCAAAATTTGCACTCTATGTTATTGTTCTTGATTTTTTGCAAAGAAGGCAGAACAATTCCCTGAGCGATTTTTGCGCTAGGAATCCACCTTGACAACAGGTTTCGGAACCTCTCCGGCTGGAGGAATGACCTTAACGGTTTCAGATCTCCTTGCTCGCTTCCGAGTTTTCAACTCTATCTCTTTTAGCATCGGGATGGTCAAATGGAAATCCAGTCCCGAACCAGGCTTACCCTTCACCCAAATATTGCCACCCGCACTCCGGATGAAATCTTTGCAGGTCGAGAGTGTGAATCTGTTCATTGGCGGCCGCCTGCAGGCCAGGGAATCATTCATCTGTTGCAACCGATCCGATATGGCTTGCAACATCTCCTGCGAAAGTCCACGCCCGCAGATGCGAATGCTTACTTTGACAAAATCACGGGCATCATTGTGGCGATTGCCTCTGATTCTTTTTTGTTCAACTAAGACCCTGCCTTGGTTGCCAGCTATCTTGACGGCATAGTAAAATAGCCGCCGCAGAACCTCGATCAGCTTCCGCCGGTTCGAACAGACATAATGAATAACCTTTGGAGACCTGTAGTCCAGAATTGTGTTTTGTCGGTCACAACGTGGAACAATTGCGCCAACCGCCGATATAATTGTCCGGTTGAGCTGCACTCTGGAACAGTGGCCCACTTTACCTTTAGTCATGGAAAGCAAATGGTTTGGATTTGTGAAAATCGAGAAAGTGAACACCCTCATTATCGGAATAGACAAGAGACTCTTAAGGTTAAATAATTGTTGTTTGATTTTTCCTTGCTGATTCGATAAATTCAAAACCTTATGCGTTTCTTCGAAAAAAAGAACGTTCGTTTACAGTTGCTGATCAGCCTGGCATTCTCGTCCGAGCTGCTCTACTTGCTCATTGCTTCAATCAACAATCTGAGAGGGCACATCCCGCTATTTCTCCTGAGCTACGGCGCCATTTTTGGGCTCTATTGGCTCTCCAGCATGGTTTTTTTCCGCAAGATGACACCAACAACTTTTGGCAGCAGAGCTTCCAGGCTGTTCAAGAACAAGAAGCCGTTCGGCTGGTTGAATGATTTTGTTGCAAAACAAAAGTCTCAGGAGCATCTCCGGCCTCAGGAGGTGCTGACCATCGGAATCGTCTTTGGGGTGATTTTCAGAGTGACGCTGCTCTTTACCACGCCGACGCTCTCCGATGACATCTACCGCTACATCTGGGATGGCAAAGTCGCCTCACATGGTATCAATCCGTACGATTATCCACCGCAGGCAGAGGAACTGGCTTCATTGCGCGACACCGAAATCTATCCTTTTGTCAGTCACAAGGAGATTCCGACCATCTATCCCCCGGTCACACAGTTGACGTTTCTGGGGTTGTACAAGCTCAATGCCTCGGTTCTAAGCTTTAAAGCCGGCTTCTTTGTGCTGGATCTGCTGACGATGGCTGTGCTTTACTTCATTCTCCGCTCGCTGGCCCTAGACCGGGCCCGGCTGCTGATCTACGTTTGGAATCCGTTAGTCATTGTGGAGTTTGCAGGCAGCGGTCACGCGGACATCATCGGCATCTTCTTACTCACTGTCGTCTGCTACTTTGTCATTAAGAAGAAGTTGCTGCGCGCAAATCTAGTGCTCGTGCTATCTTTCTTGACCAAATTCATTGCGCTGATGCTGTTGCCGGTGTTGACCTTTCTAAAGAAGGAAGGCAAACTTGTCATGCCAATTCTGTTCATCGTATTTGCCGCTCTTCTTTATCTGCCCTACGCCGAGACCGGTGAGAAACTGCTCGCTGGCCTGTCTGTCTACACCGCGAAATGGGAGTACAACAGTTCGATCTTTACGTTGCTCGAGACCGGCATCAGATCTGTTCTTCCCGAGCCGTGGATCGTGCGGTTCATGGTCGCCCCCAGGGGACTCGTGGCCACGCCAGAGACGCTGGACACAATGGGTAAGGACCTGGCGCTGCTTCTTTCCAAGTTGGCCATCTTGCTGACTTTTTCGGGGGTCCTCCTTTATTTTCTGGTCAGGTTGAAAAAAGACGTGAGGCGGGAAGGGGAGGTCTGGTTTTTCAGGCTGGGACTCATTCTTTTGGGGACCCTTTTTATTCTAAACCCAACCGTGCACCCCTGGTATTTGTGTTGGTTGGTTCCCTTTCTGGTGGTGGTACCCAATCGCGCCTGGTTGCTGTTGACCGGCCTGGTCGCTCTATCCTACTGGATCCTCAACGACTACACTCGAACGGGCGTGTGGCAGGAATCCTTGTGGATCAAATATGCAGAATACCTGCCATTTTACACGCTGCTCATTTTCGATGGCGTGCGCAATAAGATTCGCCCCAGAACCTTACCGGCTGCCCCGCTGAGTTGGAATCCAGACTATTGAATGAGAAATCCTGCAATGGTGGCGGTCATCCAGCTCGCCAAAGCGCCCCCGAACATCGCTTTCAACCCGACCCTGGCCAGGTCTTTTCGACGGTTCGGCGCAAGCGCACCAATGCCCCCGATTTGAATGCCGATCGAAGCAAAATTAGCAAACCCGCACAAGGCATAGGTGGAGATTACCACAGAGCGCGGCGAAAGGGTGCCGGCGGAAATGTGGTTGCCAAGGGTTCCGTACGCCACAAACTCATTGACGGCCAATTTCAAGCCCAGAAGGTTGCCGACTTCGACGGTGTCCTTCCACGGCGTGCCCATGACAAAAGCCACATACCGCAACGCGTTGCCAAACAACGTTTTCAAACTGCCGGGAAAGATGCCGGAGTATTCGCCTTTGACCGGCGAAAAAGGATTCTCGCCAGTCTTCACCCAAACACCCCCAAGCAACCGGCCGTCGATCAGGCTGTCGGCATAATTGAAGATAACATCCAAAAGGGCGACCAGGGCAATAAAGCCGAGCAACATGGCCCCCACGTTGACCGCCAGTTTGAGGCCATCGGTGATTCCCGTGGAGGTTGCCTCCAACAAATTGCTGGCCGTTTTGACTTTGGGGATTTCAACATCCCCCGCGGTCTTGGAATGCGTGGTTTCCGGGTAGATGATTTTGCCCATGACCAGGGCCGCAGGCGCTGACATGACACTGGCCGCAATCAAATGTCCGGGATCGACACCCATACGGATATAGCCCGCCAACACCCCGCCTGCAATGGTGGCAAACCCACCGACCATGACCGTCGCCAGCTCAGATACGGTCATATCGCTTAGAAAGGGTTTGATCAGCAACGGTGCCTCCGTCTGGCCAACAAAGACGTTGGACGTACAGGAGAGCGTCTCAGCGCCGCTCGTCCCTAGCGTCCAGCGCATGAACCTTGCCATGACCTGCACAACAACCTGAATAACGCCGAGATAGTAGAGAATGGACATGAACGCGGCAAAGAAGATGATTGTCGGCAAGACTGAAAACGCAAACTGAAAACCGAACTGCTGAGCGTATTCGGCTTTGATCAAATTGCCGAAAAGGAAGCCGCTGCCAAAGTCGGTCAGTCTCAAAAAACTATCTACCTTCGAACTCAATGACTCAAAAATGATCTTGCCATAAATCTGCCGAGATGCCATGATTCCAAAACCAACCGATAAGAACATGGCGATCGAAATCCGCCGCAGGCGACTGCTTTTTGCGTAAAAGCCCCAACCGATGACCAAAGCAGACACCACCAGCACGGGCACTGAAATGCCGGGGACATCCAACCACGAGGACAACGCCACCATAAGACCTGATGCCACCACAATCACGGCTCCGACCATGGCTTGCCTGGCCACCCCTCCGTATTGGGCCATTTCTTCGGTAAAAATAAACAGCAGGATCATAGAATGTAAAACGAACATGCCGACAAGGGAATGAGACTGCTCGCCAAGAACAATCAACGCAAAAAGCAGTTGCAATCCCAACCCCCAGATGATTATCCGGGGACGGATTTTGGATTTGTTGTCAGACATGAGCCAGGCAAGTCCGAGCAAAGATAGCAAGCCGACCAGGCTAATCAATCTCTCCAGTGCCATTCCTCCCTCCTTCTTTCTTAGTGTTAGTTATCCATTTCTTCCGGCGGTTCGTAGCAGCTCCGGCACCGCGCTTCGTAGGCGTCCAGGGCGCCGACAAGCACTCTGTCTTTGTCGGGAACGATTCTCTGAGTCTTATTGGCGGGGTTGCCACAGACGACACAAATCGCGAGTGTCTTGGTGACGTACTCGGCAACGGCCAACATTTGCGGCATGGGTTCAAACGGCACGCCGCGGTAGTCCTGATCCAAGCCGGCAACGATGACGCGCTTGCCCTGGCCGGCAAGCTTCTCGCAGACCTCCACGATCTCAGGTCCAAAAAACTGACCTTCGTCTATGGCAACCACTTTTGCGTCTCCGGCCTGCTCCAGAATCTCCGCGGCTCCGGTCACCGTCGTCGACGGAAACCGCTGTTCGCTATGGGACACGATAAAATCCTTCGCAAAGCGGGTGTCCACTTTGGGCTTGAAGATAGCCACCTTCTGCCGGGCAATCTGCGCCCGCCGCAGCCGGCGAATCAACTCCTCTGTCTTACCGCTGAACATACTCCCGACGATCACTTCTATCCAGCCCGAATCTCTTCTGACGACGCTTAGCATGCTTGATTTTCTCCTCCATAATGGTGAAGCTACTCCCGCTCGCGCAGAAGCGCCTCGATCTTGGTCTTGATCAAATCAATCGCGACCTTGTTGTAGCCGCCTTCCGGCACGATGAGATCGGCGTACCGCTTCGAGGGTTCGACAAATTGCAAATGCATCGGCCGGACACTCGCTTCGTACTGCTGAATGACAGACTCTATGGTGCGTCCTCGCTCCAGCATGTCTCGTTTTACACGTCGGATAAAACGAATGTCCGCATCGGTATCCACATAAATCTTGATATCCATGAGGGCGCGCAGCTCGGGGTTGTCAAAAATCAGAATGCCTTCCAGCACGATAATGGAGTGCGGCCCAATCGTCTTGAATCGATTGGGCCGTGTGTGTGTGACAAAGTCATAGATGGGCTGACGGATAGTCTCGCCACGCAGCAGCGCTTTGAGCTGCTCGACCATCAGCTCTGTATCGATCGCATCCGGGTGGTCGAAGTTCTGCTCATGGCGTTGTGGCTCACTCAGGTGGCTCAGATCCTTGTAGTAAGAATCCTGGCAAATCCGCACGACTTTCTCGGAGCCTAACTCGGAGTATATGTTCTTGGCAACAAGGGTTTTGCCGGAGCCTGTGCCCCCCGCGATACCGATCAAAATACCTCTTTCAGACAAGATCTACCCCTCCCACTTTAGCTGAAATAGTTGGGACTTATTTCGGTGTTCGCAGTTCAGCCAAAAAGCTTTGGTTAAATGCCTCGGGAAGCAGTTTCGTGATCGTGGTCTCCTTGGTTTTGCCATGCACGTTGACAAGCGTGACCTTGATGTCGGGGGCAAAGTCAGTCAGCACTTGGCGGCAGGCACCGCAGGGCGGGCAAAAGGTCTCGGTCCTTGCGGCCACCACAATCCAGGTAAACTCTCGCACGCCTTCGGAAAGCGCCTTGAACAGGGCGACCCGCTCAGCACATATAGTCAGCCCGTATGAGCTCACTTCAATGTTGCAGCCACTATAGATCTCGCCTGTGCTGGTTTGCACCGCAGCGCCAACCGCAAAGTTCGAATACGGCGTGTAGGCGAACTCGAGCGCCGCCATTGCCCGCCTGACAAGTTCAGAATCCTGATTGATGCTCATGATTAGATATCGGCAATATCGGCAACAGAAAAAAAATCCGAGAAAATCTTCTCGGATTTTTCACATACGTGACTCGGTGTAACAATCATTTCTCGACATGCTACAGCTAAAGACCTGTGAGATTAGAACGGCAGGTCATCTTCTTCGGTCGTCTCTCTCGGCGATGGCGGTGGCGCCTCGGTGTCAGAAAGCGGCGGGGGTGTTGGAGGACGTCCGCCGTCGGATTTGCTATCTAACATGGTCAAGACATCTCCAACGACTTCCGTTGTGTAGCGCTTAATTCCATCCTTGTCCTCCCAGGAGCGTGTTTGCAGACGCCCCTCAATGTACACTTTGCTGCCCTTCTTCAGGTACTCTCCTGCCACTTCAGCTTGACGCCGCCAGAGAACGACGCGGTGCCACTCGGTCCGTTCCTGCCTGTTCCCCTGGTCATCTTTCCACATTTCGTTGGTGGCAACGCTTACCGTTGTCACGGCTGCCCCACTTGGTGTGTACTTCAGCTCGGGATCGGCACCCAGATTGCCGATCAGAATAACTTTGTTGACACTACCCTTTCCTATAGCCATAGCACACCCTCCTTTACGTTTGACACAAATCAACCCATTTTTTCATCGTAGCAATAATTACTAATTTTGTCAAGTTTTTTTTTGAGGGCATGCAACCGCCACAGGTCTGACGACAGCCAAATTCTATTTCTGTAAAACAATGCGGTGATTAAATCGCCTGCCGCTGGCCTCCATGCGAACGAAATAGACGCCGCTTCCAACCGAGCTGCCAAGATTGTCCCTTCCCGACCACCGCATCTTCTTTAATCCCGCCTCCTGCCAACCGTCGGCCAAAGTCCGCACCAACTGCCCCCGCACGTTGAAGATTTGCAATTTAACTCTGGTGGCTCGTGGCAAGGCATAAGCAATCGTCGCTTCCGCATTAAAAGGATTCGGATAGGCCGGCCTCAAAGTCAGCTCTTGTGGCACATGCGCAGAACCACCGGCGCTGGCATTCAAGACAAGCTGCTCATCTTCATGGCGCTTGTTTGATGACGGCAAAATCTCGACAACCAATTCCGGCGGGATCACGCCCTCTTTCGTCCGGTACCTCACCTGGTCGCCCGAGGTCGTTTTGAGACAAAAGCTGTACGTGCCATTTCCAGTGACAGCGTCGGTCACCTCGAATTCCACGAACGTGTCTGGAGCAACAGAACCAACTGCGCTCAAGGCAGAACTTGCGGCTTCAGGTGCGTTGGTGGCGTTTAGCAGCTCCTCTGTCCACGGCTGCTCGCTGGTGGCGAAATCATTTGAGGCCAGGAAGATTGCACCGCCATTATTCCCCCCATCTGTGACGCCATCGCCGACCCGCAGCCGCACGAAGGCACGGCTTACCGCGCCATTGAGTCCGCTCACGGCAAACTTGAGGTACATCTGAAATCTCTTCTTGGCAACTTTAGCCGAGGTTTTGTCTCCGTAGTTTTTCATCGGCCTTGTCAGTTTGATTTGGCCGTCATCGGTCGGAATGAACACAAATGTGCCTGCCCCACCGCTAGCTGGAGTGACTTCAACCTTGACGGTCGCTGCATTTGACGAGGCACCTTCATTGTCGCTCACAACGTATTGTAGCGAATCCAGGCCGTCAAATCCGTCGTTGGGGGTGTAGGTGATGACCCCGGGACTGCCGTTCTGCATCACGGTTCCGTTGATTGGCGCCTTGACAATGACCACGCTGGTCAGGTCGAGGGTTCCGTCACTATCGCTGTCGTTGGTGGTAACGTCGATGGCAACAGCCGTACCGGCAGTGGTCGAGGCGCTATCGTTGCGAGCGACCGGCGGCTGGTTTGTGACGCCACCACTCGTTCCGGCTTCAACGATCAGCTCCGGTGGCGTGGCGCCCTCCTTGGTGTGGTAGCGCACCGCGTCGCTCGAGGTGCCCATCAGACAGAAGCTGTAAATCCCGTTGCCGCTCACGGCCCGGCTCACGTCAAACTCGACGACTTCGTCTGGCGAAACACGGCCTAACGTTGCCAGGGTCTCACTCAGGACTTCCGGTGCGTTCAGAGCGGTCAGCTCGTTTTCATTCCACGGTTCGCCGGAACCGACAAAACGATTCGACGCCAGGAAAATCGTTCCACCAGACTTTCCACCATGCGTACTGCCGCTGCTGACCTCGAGACGCAGACGGACACGTTCAACCTTGCCGGTCACGCCGGTGACGCTGAACTTGTAGTACGAGGTATACTTGTGAAGCTTCACTTTTGAGGTACTTTTCGTGCCATAGTTTCTATCGAAGTTTGGCAATCGCACCTGCCCATCGTCTGTTGGCTGAAAAGTGAGCGTCTGTGGTTGGCTGCTCTCCGTTACCCTGATGATAACGGTGGCGGGATTGGACGGCAAGCCACGGTTGTCTGCGACCTGATATTTCAATCTATCCCGGCCAAGAAATCCCGCATTGGGGACGTAAACGACCCTGCCGGCCGCAATTGTGGCTGAGCCGTTTAGCGGCGGCGCCACGATGGTCAGACTCGTCGAATCCAATGCGCCGTCGCTGTCACTGTCGTTTGCCAGAACATCGATCTCAACCGGCGTATCCAGGGGCGTCGTGGTGGTATCATTGAGGGCCAGCGGAGGCTGGTTTGTCGCGGCCACAATAATGATGATGACTTTGGCCCCATTTGAAACGGCGCCGTCGTTGTCGCTGACCGTATAGTGAAACGCATCCGCGCCGGAAAAGCCGGCGGCAGGTGTGTACCTCACTTTGCCAGAGCTGCCAATTACCACTGCTTGCCCACTCAGCGCCGGCGTGATGACGGCAACGGTGGAGAGATCCAGCGAACCGTCAGCGTCGCTGTCGTTGGCCGTCACCTCGATATCGACGGCGCTGCCTGATGGTGTGGTTACCGTGTCATCAACGGCGACAGGGGCATCATTCCTGCTGGCGCCTGCACCGGTTTCGACGATGAGCTCCGGCGGTGTGGCGCCTTCTTTGGTGTAATACCTCACCTGATCACCCAACAACGTGGTCAGGCAGAAACTGTAGACCCCATTGCCACTCACGGCCCCGGTTACATCGAATTCGACAACTTCGCCGGGCGCAACCGCCCCCAGTGTACTCAAGACAGCGCTGGTGACTTCCGGGGCATTTTGGCCGTTCAAGCGGAGTTCGTTCCAGGGCTCGTTGGTGCCGGAAAAGGTGTTTGCCGCAGAAAGAATAGAGCCACCCGAGTCCGCCCCATCGCTGGCGCCGTCGGCTACTTTCAAACGCAATCGTGCACTGCGTACCGCCCCACGCACGCCGCTGACTGCGAACTTGAAATAGGTTTTGAACTTGCCCGCCTTGACTTTTGCCGTGTTTTTCGTGCCATAGTTCTTGCCCAACAAGGTGAGCTTGATCTGGCCATCATCAGTGGGGGAGAAGCTGAGTGTTTCTTCGCTACCCCCGGGTGTGACCTCAATCAGGACGTTTGCACGGTTAGACACCAGGCCTGCGTCGTCCGCTACCGTGTAGGAGAAGGAATCCGCGCCGGCAAAGTGCGGTGCCGGGACGTATGTCATCGTCCCGAGCGCGTGGTCCACACTCGCCGTTCCGTTTTGTGGTGAAGTGACAAGGACGACAGACGAGGCATCGAGCGCGTTGTCGACATCGACGTCATTGGATAGGACGTGCAGTTCAATGGATACATTGGCCGCGGTCGTGGCCGAGTCGTCCCGAGCCACGGGCGCGTCATTGACTGCGCTGACGGCTATGCGCACCGTGGCCGCATTCGAGGCCACAGACAGGTCATCTTTCACATGGTAAGCAAACGAATCCGGACCAAAGTAGTTGTTGAATGGTGTGTAGGTCATTTCTCCAGTTGACGAATCGAGCACAGCCGCGCCATGCTCCGGGCCAGCGAGCACGGTGACGCTCGAGGTCTCGAGCGTGCCGTCGGGATCGTGGTCATTGGCTATCACCGCAATCGCTACCGGCACATCCTCGGCAGTGGTCGCACTGTCGTCCGCGGCCACTGGCGGGTCATTGGTCTTGATAATCCGAACGCGCACCACGGCTGTATTGGAGACCAGGCCGTCGTCGTCTGCTACGGTGTACGAAAAGAGATCCGATCCGCTGAGATTGAAGAACGGTTCGTACTGAATGGCACCGGTTGCGGTGTCAACGGTCGCGGTCCCCTGCGCCGGGAGGTCCACGATGGTCAACGATGCCAGGTCCAGTTGGCCATCTACCTCGCGGTCATTCGCCGTCACCGGCACACTCACCGGGATGTTCTTTCTCGTCGTCACGGAATCATCTGCGGCGACCGGCGCATCATTGACGGGTGTCACGGTTAGCAGCACCGTCGCGGCGTTTGATTCCACGCCAAAATTATCCTTCACAATGTAAGTCAAAGAATCCTGTCCGAAGAAATTCAAATCCGGTGTGTATGTCATGCTTCCGGACAATGAGTCCCGAATGACAGAGCCGAATAGAGGGCGTGACAGAACCGTAACGCTGGTGGGCGCCAATGTTCCGTCCGGATCGCTGTCGTTTGCCAACACGGAAACTGAGACGGGGGTATCTTCTGCCGTGGTCAGGGTGTCATTTTCTGCCACAGGAGCATCGTTCTGTTCTACGACGACTACAGTGACCGTCGCCACATTTGAATCCAGGCCCTCATCGTCTGCAACCGTGTAGGTGAATGAATCAGAGCCCGAAAAGTTAGTGGCGGGCGTGTATCGAATCGCTCCGGTCAGGACGTTCACTTCCGCAGTGCCGTTGTTCGGCAGGTCTACGAGGGTCACGGTGGCCAGGTCGAGGGTGCCGTCTGCGTCGTGGTCATTGGCGGTAACATTGATGACGACCGGAGTTTCTTCGTTGGTCGTCGCCGCGTCGTTGCTTGCCACCGGCGGCTGGTTGTTGTCCCGCGGGCGCGTCAGGAGCACGAGCTTTGGCGCCTGCACACCTTCTTTTGAGCTGTACTGGGCTTTGTCCGGCAGCGTGTTGGAGATGCCGAAACTATAGGTCCCGTTTCCGACGACTCGGGTGGAGACGTCAAACTCGACGACAGTCAACACGTTCACCTTGCCCAGGGTGCTCAGCGGTGTGCCGCTGATGGCCGGTGCGTTTTCCCACGTCAGGACCTCCTCATTCCAGGGTTCCCCGGCCGTGCGAAACTTGTTCGAAACCGGATAGATGGCTCCGCCGTCAGCGCTGCCATTCAGCACAAACATTTGAATCTTGGCATGGCGCACTTCGCCGTGCACACCTGTCACCTTGAATTTCAGATAACTATTGAAGAGGGGCTGCGCGTCAACCTTCAGCGAGGCTGAGGCGCCGTAGTTGTTCAGCGGCCGGGACGATTTCACCTGTGCGTCATCACTCGGTTCGAATGTGAGCGTGGTGGTGCCGTCGCCACCGATTTGTGAGAATGTTGCGGTGACGAGTTTATCCCGATTCATGAAAATGCTGACCGGATTGTTTGTGCCGAACACGTCGCCACTCCAGCCGCTAAAGACAAAGCCTGAATCTGCCACGGCAGTCACCGTGACAACTGTGCGGTCTTTATGTTTGCCCTCCGGCGAATCGGGGGTCGCGACCACTTTGCCGCCGCCCACGGTTTCAATCGTTAGAACGAACTCCTTCACGAAAGTCGCAGTGACTGTTTTTTGCGCATCCAAAACCAGGGAATCCGGATTCGGGTGCCCGCTCATGTCGCTTCCCCAACCGTCAAAGGCATGTCCAGAATCGGGAATGGCATGCAAGTGGAGCACCGCAAGATTGCTGCTGTTGAAGCCCAAGCTGGTGACCACCACATCGCCCTCGGCAGAATTCGTCACGCTGAGGTCATAACGACCGCCATAGAGCCAGTCCGTCCAGCCGGCGTTTTTTCCCGGCCGTGATGGCTTCGGGGTCGAGAATGTTGCATGATAATAGTGGTTGACAATATAGGGGAGCCAGATATCATCGTCCTCTGCCGGAAAGTCAGCGACGTTGTAGAGCCAATTGAAAGCGCGCAAGAGCGCCTTGTCTTGCCACTCCCAAACATCATACCCGGCGCGCCACAAGATGATGGCTTGCACAAGGGCACCTTGCAACCCTTCGTAAACGTAGTTTTCGTGCGGCGGCGGCCACGCAAACCCTCCGGCGCGGCGCTGGTCATCAGGTAATACCCCATCGACGTTGCGGCCGTTGAGGTTCGCCCCGGCAGGATTGATGCCGACCGGAGTGAGCGGATCTGCTTGCCAGTCCAACGCGCCAAACCTGAAGTCAGCATAGGCCTGCCGATCCCCCATGTACCCTTTGAAAACCAGGGCCGTACGCGCAATCTCGACCTTGTCGTCCAGATAGAAAGCGACCGCAGCACGGCTGGCGCCGCTTTGTGTTCCCCAATTGTTTGGCCGGTCTTCGTGTGTAGACCTCAGCGTCCGACCGTTGAGATCTTCGCTTAGAGCCTGTCTCAGCCAGGCACGAAAAATGGTATCCTTGGCCGCAGGCAGCCCCACCAAGTCCGCTGAAATGACATACGCTGCCAGCTCCCGCCCCAGCGCCAGAGAAGTCCCGCCCTGCTCGCTGCCAATCGCGGCCATACAGGCGTCGATGACCTGCAAGCGGTAGGACTCGATCCCGGTGCGGGCATAAACCAGAGCCTTTGCCAGCACGCGGACATTGACGGAATCCTTCTGACTCGAGAGATTGGGCTGGCCGGCAGGCAGATCGGCAATTGTCTTCAAGTGCGCCCAACTCAGGCCCGTAGTCGGAAGCTCTGCCAGCTCAGCAGCGCTGGTCAGAATGCCACTGGAGACCCTTGGCGCGGGCGGCGCCGTGAAGAGGGCCGTCACGCTTTTGTCTTTGTTCATCACAATCGTGTCAGGGTTGGCGTACCCCCGCAAATCGTTCTGCCAGCCGGTGTGGACATAACCAGCGCCCGGGATGGCAGAAATGACCACTTTTGTGCCTTTATAGTAGCTTCCGCCTGGCGGCGAAAGCGAAACCGTCCCCGTGCCGACGATGAGCGTATTGAGAGTGAATTTGGGTAGTTCTCTGAAGATGGCGGTCACGGACCTGGTCGAATCCATCACCAGCGTATCCGGGTTGCTCCGGCCATCCAGGTCCCCATCCCAATCGACGAGTTTGTAGCCGGAGTCCGGGATGGCGGTGAGAATGACAACCGTCCCACTTTCGTAGGTTCCGCCTGGAGGATCGAGGGCGACTCGCCCGGGACCACTAGTGCCGGTTGTCAAGGTAAATTGCTGAGCAGGTGTATTCGTCTCCGACGCTTGCGCATATCCGGCTTTCGGGCCGAGTAGGTGAACGCCGGCAGAAACCAGCAGAAACAGGGTGATAAGGTTGAAAACGCGATGAATCGCCGTGGAAAGATGTGTCCGTGCCGCGAGAAATCCTGTACAGTCCTTCAATGTGTCCTCCAAGATGAAAATCTAATGTTGCCGCCTTTTGAAGGAATGGCTCTGTCTGAAATGGATTGGATTAGCTATTCCTCAACAACGCTCGCCCGGGACGAACTGGCTGCCTTTGCGGCCAGCATGTCGCGAGTCTTGCGTTTGCCCCTCTCACCACTTGTATGGCTCCATCCAGTCCAGTTCGCGACTTCGCGCTTCAGGAGCTGGTCCGGCTAAAACGGATGGTATGAAAAAGGAAAAATATGATGGCGCTGATTGATGATTCATATTATATATAATCTCTTAGTACGAAATTTTCTTCCCTATGCGTACATTCCTGTCACATTTCACAGAAAGATTAACGATCTGTAACGAAACTTCGCCTGCTGCAAGACACTCATCCAGACAAATACTTGTGCCCACTCTTGGTAAATATTCAGGTAGATAGGCTGTAGGCTTTTAGGCTGTGGGAAGAATGCGGGCAGCCTCAGGAAAAATATTCCACACGGATAAAAAAACCACACGGATTTTATTCGTGTCAATTCGTGTGGATTCGTGGCTAAATCAACTATTCTGTTACGTTCCCGATAACTATCGACAGCAAATTGTCGTTATTATTCCGTAAGCGCATAGCTATTTTTTTTCATTTCACCAACTTTTTAGAAATTCCTTCGCCTGCTTCGCTTGTTCTCATCTTCAGGGGAGCAAATAAAGATTGAACAAACCCAAGGGGAAAAGGGATGTCTTCTTATTTCAGATCTCGCTGTTCACGTTCGCCAGTGCGGCTTCGCCGCGCCGGGCTTACCGCGGTCCTGGTTGTCCTGATGGGTGCAGTCAACACACCCGGTCTGCCATCTGACAAGAACCTGGAACAATATGGGTACTATGCTGATGCTCTCAGTTTCATGCACAGCGACGACAGTCTCTCGTTTGTCGAGCTCTTTGGATTGATTCCGACTCACGACCTGATATTTGTCAAGTTTTCGGGTGGCTTTTCTGCAAGCTACCGGCTCGCGGTGAAGGTGATCGACAGCTCAGGCATCGTCGTGGCGACGCAAGCCCTGGTAGATTCAGTGAAGGTTAGAACCTTCAAGGACATTGACAAGCCGCGCCCAGCCAGACTCTCCCGTTTCAGCTTTGTGCTCGACCCGGGCGGCTATGTTGCTCACTTTACACTAACGGACCTGGAAACGCGCAAGGATTTGATGTTTCAAAAAGAAATAGAGGTGCGTGATTTCACCCGGAGCGTTCTTCAAATGAGCGATGTTCAGATTGCAGCTTCTATTTCAACCTCGGATGCCCGAAATGCTTTTGTAAAGAATCAACGGCTAATCGTTCCGAACGTGCCCCGGGTGGTATTAAATGCAATCTATGTCTATACCGAGATTTATCACCTTCCGTATGAGGGCAGCGGTGAATTCGAGGCGACTTATCTGATTCAAACCGAAGCGGGGAAAACTGTCAAATCCATCGCGTATCGACGCCCCAAACCCGACAGCACCGTTGCGCTCAGCCTCAGGATTCCCATCATGGAGCTCGACTCCGGCCACTATGTCCTGGTTCTGCAGGTCCAGGATCTGGACGGTGCGCAAACAGTCGAGCACTCAACAACGTTCAGGATTGTTGACGCCGGGCATGGGGTTGCAACCAGGTAAAGTGACTGAAGTTTCGCACTTGCCATTCATCCCTTTGAGCCACGGATAAGAACTGTCAACAAGAGGCTGTTGGGAGGGAGTTGCAGGTCGTTCGGGCGAGGTTCAGGGTAGCGGCCGGGGGGTTGCGGACGAGTTGGCAGTTGGCGGCCAGGACGGGACCTCCCTGCCCCTTTTTCCCTTCTCTCTAGACACGGAATCTCTCTTTGATATTCTCCGTTACCACACTGCCATCAAAAAGATGAATGACGCGATGTCCATATTCAGCGTAGGTTGGGGAGTGCGTCACCATGAGAATGGTCGTGCCGTTTTCATTTAGCTCCGTGAGCATGCCCATGACCTCGTCGCCGTGAGCAGAGTCCAGGTTTCCCGTTGGCTCGTCGGCGAGAATGAGTTTCGGTTTGGCCACCACGGCGCGGGACACCGCCACACGCTGCTGCTGGCCGCCGGAAAGTTGCTGGGGAAAGTGGTTCTTGCGGTGTGCGATCTGCATGTGCTCCAAAACCTCGGTGACGCGTTTCTTGCGCTCGGAGGAGGTATAGCCTAAATACAACAACGGGAGTTCAATGTTTTCATAAACGGTCAGCTCATCTATCAAGTTGAAACTTTGAAAGACAAATCCCATATTTTCCTTTCTGAGATTGGCCCGCTGGCGCTCGGAGTATTTCGAGACTTCCTGTTCCAGGAAAAAAAACTCGCCGCTACTGGGATTATCCAGCAATCCGATCACGTTCAACAAAGTCGATTTGCCGCACCCTGACGGCCCCATAATCGAAACGAATTCTCCCTGCTTCACTTCGATGTTGACGTTGTTCAACGCGGTGGTTTCGACTTCCTCGGTGGTGTAGATTTTCTTGAGATCAACCGTTCTTATCATCGAATTCTCCTTTCCGGCTTGTCGTATAAACTCTCATGGATTCTTCCATCTAACAGCCTACAGCCTATCTACCTGAATCGTGTCACTTCTTCAGCACCAGCTTGTCGATGTCGCCGAAACTGTCGTAGGACGAAGTCACGACGCGCTCACCGGGTTCCAGACCGCTGAGGACCTCGAAGACTTGCGGGTTCTGGCGCCCGAGACGAATTTTCCTTTTGGCCGCGAAGTGCTCGGCCTGATCGAGAACGTAAATCCACTGGCCGCCCGTCTTCTGATAGAAGCCGCCGCGGGGAATGAGCACGGCCTCAGACAGGTCACCGAGCTCCAGACGGATGTGCACCGTCTGGCCCCGCCGGATGCCCTCTGGCGAATCGCCCTCGAATTCCATGTCCACTTCAAACCGTCCGTCCCGGACTTCGGGATAGACCCGGTCGGTAAGCAACCGGTAGGTGCGACCGGCAAAATCGAACTCACCGTACTGGCCGCGATCGATGCGCGCGAGATAGTGCTCATCAATACCGGCCCGCACTTTGAACCCGTCGACGACATCTACCTGGCCCACACGTTGCCCTTGCGCCACTGTCTGGCCAACTTCAGGAATTAGCGAGGTCAACAGACCGGTGATCGGCGCCCTGATCGTCAAGTCATCCAGGCGCTTTCTCGCGATCTGGAGATTCTCTTCCAACCTGGTGAGGGATTGTTCCAATAGTCTGATCTGCACGTGCTGGAAGATCGAGTCCTGCTTGAACGATTCAACATTCAGTCTCTGTCGCTTCACCTGGTAGTCGTATTCATCTTTGGTCGCCTCGAACTCCTCCAGTGAGATCAGGTTGCGCTCAAACAACTCTTCTCTGCGAGCATAGAGTCTCTCGAGACGTTTGATTTGGTACTCCTGGTCGATGAGACGCTGGCGCAGAATAATGCGGTTTTGCGCCAGGTTAAAGCGCGTGCTGGTCAACAGATTGCGCTGCTCGACCACCAGGGCGTCCTGGGAGAGAATCTGAATGTGGAGATTGCGGTTTTCAAGTTGCAGGATTTTGTCGCCGTCGTTGACAAAACTCCCGGCCTCGATGTAGACCGTGTCGACGCGCCCGCCTTCGGTCGCGTCCAGGAAAATTGTCTTGATCGGCAGGACGGCTCCGGTGACGGGAATGAATTCCTGAAACGGCCCGTGTCTGACCTCGGAAATCGTGATCTTTTCTTGCTCGACATTGAGCTTGGAGCTCCGGTCGCCAAAACTGATATTGTACACGATGATAAGGAGGAGGAGGGCCGTCCCGCCCAGCGAGGCGATCTTCCCGGGGGGCCATTTTCTCTTTTCTATTTTGCGATCCATTATGGTCTGCTTATCCTATCCCTCATTCAGCGATGAAGTTCCCGATATTAACAGGCAAAGGCTCCAGGCTTACAATTCAAGAACCGTGCCAGTATTGTAAATCAATCATTTAGATAAGGTGCCTGTACACTTCTCCTGAAAAGTATCCGCTGGCAATACAGGAAGTGTTCGCTGGCGAACGCTTTTCATGACGCTGAGGCGAGGGCTCACGCCAATGTCGGAACGAAGCGGCCGCAACTTATTCAAAAGTAAATTCACTTGATTATTCTGCACAAAAAGTGTAATTAAAACCTTTTGACAGAACATTCGTCCTAAATAGAAATACGGATCCAAAATCAGTCCCATGAGCAAGAAAGTTGGAAAAGTTCTGGTTGTTGATGATGACCAGGACATTCTTTTGGCGGCTCGCCTGTTTCTGAAAAACCATTTTCTCTTAATCCATACGGAGAGTGATCCTGAGGCTATCCCGACGCAGCTCAAGAATGAAAGTTACGATGTCATCCTGCTCGACATGAACTTCGCCCTCGGTGCGAGCAGCGGCCAGGAAGGCTTCCAGTGGCTCGACAACATCCTGGATCTGGACCCCTCCGCGGTCGTGGTGTTGACGACCGCATATGGTGATGTGCAGATGGCTGTCCGCGCCATCAAAGAGGGCGCCATGGATTTTGTGCTCAAGCCGTGGCAAAATGAGAAGCTCCTGGCCACGCTCTTTGCCGCCATGAACCTGCGCCAATCCAAAGTCGAAGTGGACAAGCTGAAATTGCGCCAGAGGCAGCTCAATGCCGACCTGGATCAAAATTTTCGCGATTTCGTCGGTGAATGTGATGCCATGCAACAAGTGTTCAGAAACATCGAAAAGGTGGCGAAAACAGACGCCAATGTGCTGATTCTGGGCGAAAACGGCACCGGCAAGGAGCTGGTTGCACGTGAGCTGCACCGGCAGTCCCTGCGAGCCAATGAGGTCTTCATCAGTGTTGACATGGGCGCAATCAGCGAAACCTTGTTTGAGAGCGAGCTCTTCGGCCACGTCAAAGGCGCATTCACCGATGCCCGGGAAGATCGCGCCGGCCGGTTTGAAATCGCCTCCGGCGGCACGCTCTTTCTGGACGAGATCGGCAACCTGCCGCTGCCGCTGCAGGCCAAACTCCTGAATATCTTGCAGAGCCGCCATGTGACGCGCGTGGGCGCCAACCTGCCAAAACCTATCGATGTGCGGCTGATTTGCGCCACCAATAAGCCCATCTATGAAATGGTGGCGAGAAACGAATTCCGCCAGGACTTGCTTTATCGTATCAATACGGTGGAAGTCGAGCTGCCCCCCCTGCGCGAGCGCCAGGATGACATTCCGATGCTGCTCGACTTCTTCCTGGAAGTCTACTCAAAAAAATATCAAAAGGCAAAGAAGCGCGTCAATGCCAGCGCGCTCAAGAAGCTGCAAAAATATAAATGGCCCGGGAATGTACGGGAATTGCAGCATGCCATCGAGCGCGCCGTCATCATGAGCGACTCGCAGGTGCTACAGCCCCATGACTTCTTTTTCTCCATGCCAGAGTCAAGAGAGCAGGGACTTGTTTTCGATACCCTCAACCTGGACGAAGTCGAAAGAATCGTCATACAAAAAGTGATCAGCAAGCACGAAGGAAACATCAGCAAGGCAGCCAGAGAGCTGGGGCTGACACGCACGTCTTTGTACCGAAGGTTGGAAAAACATGGTCTATAAACGCTTTCGGGTCGTGGTTATGACCCGTGTTCTCATTCTCAGCGCCTCACTCTACCTCTTCATTCATCTGCTCTTTGGCATGGAAACGCGGCTGTACGCGACCATTCTGATCGTTGCGCTGACCATCGCTTATCAGATCCATGGCCTGATCCATTATGTTGAAAAGACAAACCGGGACCTGAATCGCTTCTTGATGACGATCAAGCACGAGGACTTCTCGCAGATTTTCCTGGGTGGCGGGCTTGGTTCATCCTTCGATGAATTGAAGAGAGCATTTAACGATGTCATTCAGAAATTCCAGCAGGCTCGCGCTGAAAAGGAAGAACATTTTCGCTATCTGCAAACCGTCGTGCAGCACGTTGCCATCGGTCTGATCGCTTTTCGCAGCGATGGCAAGGTGGCGCTTTTCAACACGGCGGCCAAGAAACTGTTCAGAAAGCCCGCGCTGAGAAATATCAAAGACCTGGAGGGCGTCAGCAAGTTGCTGACAAGAACGTTGTTGGGCATGCACTCGGGCCAGAAAGCGCTTGTGAAGATTCACGACCAGAATGAAATCCTGCAACTCTCCATCAGCGCCACCGAGTTTAGACTTCGGGAGCAGAACTACACGCTCGTTTCCCTGCAAAACATTCACAGCGAGTTGGAAGAGCAGGAATTGGATGCCTGGCAAAAACTCATCCGCGTGCTGACACACGAAATCATGAATTCCGTCACCCCGATCGCCTCTCTGGCTTCGACGCTCAATGAACTGGTCAACTCGCAGGGGAATCGCCCGGCATCCGAAGCGCTCAGTGCTGAGTCTCGATGTGATCTCCAGGGGGGACTCAAAACGATTCAGAAACGCAGTGAAGGGTTGCTGCATTTTGTGAATGCCTACCGCAACCTGACCAAAATTCCGGTTCCGGACTTGAAAATCTTTCCGGTGCAGGAGGTGTTCGAGCACATCCAGCAGTTGATGCGAGAAGAAATTGGAGAGGATTCTATTGCCGTGAGCTCCCAGGTGCTTCCAACGAACCTGGAGCTGACTGCAGACCGGGAGCTGTTGGAACAAATTCTGATCAACCTCCTCAAAAACGCCATCCAGGCCTTGCAGGGACGGCCGCAGGGCAAGATTTCGCTCTTCTCACGCATCGACGAGCGCGGCCGGATCATCATCCAGATTTGCGACAACGGCCCAGGAATTCCGCCAGAGTTGCACGACAAGATTTTCATCCCGTTTTTCACCACCAAGGAAGGTGGCTCGGGTATCGGCTTGAGTTTGTCCCGGCAGATCATGCGCTTGCATCGCGGCACGCTCAGCGTCCACTCTCGACCGGATGACGGGACGGTTTTCACGCTGCGGTTTTGAAACCCTGCGACGACTCGAAGCCGTTTAGAGAATCAGACCACTTGTTGAAAAAACTATTGAACCTTTGGGTCATGTGACAAGTATAATAGTCAACATCAGTATGATTGGCCACCTTGATTTCTTTTCCACCTGCATTTTTTCCTTCCTTTTTGGGAGACAACATTTTTGCTCAAGGTGGCCATTATTATTTTTGAGCGATGTACAGCCATCCTGTTTGACTTTTTTCTGACCTTTTTTTGCCGTATGATCATTGTGGTCGTTTTTGTTTGGCGTGCGCCATGAGGCCGGCCGTGATCCAAATCGATGGCTCGTTTGGCGAGGGTGGCGGCCAGATACTGCGCACCGCACTGGCGTTGTCATTAGTCACCCAAAAACCGTTTATCATCAAGAACATCCGGGCCGGCAGAAAGAAAAAGGGGCTGTTGCGGCAGCATCTGACGGCAGTTGACGCTGCCGCCGAAATCAGCCGTGCCCGCGTGGAAGGCAGCACGATCGCGTCTTCACAAGTGTTTTTCGCCCCGCGAAAGGTAGCCACCGGAGACTTCAGGTTCGCGGTGGGCACAGCCGGCAGCACGACGCTCGTCTTACAAACGGTGTTGCCCGCCCTGATCAGTGCGGACAAGCCAGCCACGCTGACGCTGGAAGGCGGCACACACAACCCCTTTGCCCCGCCATTTGACTTCTTCCAAAAGTCCTTTCTGCGCGTGCTGAATCAGATGGGAGCAAAGGTGACGGCGGATATCGACCAATACGGTTTCTATCCGGTTGGCGGAGGACGGATCCATGTAAACATTGTCCCGTGTCAAACGTTGGCGAAGTTAGCGCTTCTTGATAAAGGTGAGTTGCTTTCCCGAAGAGCTTTCGCTTACTGCTCGAAAATCCCTGACAGAATTGGCCAGGAGGAGATGAGTGCTGTAGTCCGGAAGCTCGGCTGGAACCGGACAGAGTGCCAATCGAGCCGGGTGCCATCGTCCGGCCCCGGCAATATCGTTCTCCTGGAGCTTGCCTACGAGCACATCACGGAAGTGTTCACCGGGTTCGGGCAGAAAAACATTCCCAAACAAAAAGTGGTTGCTGAAGCGATTCGCGAGTTGCAAGAGTATCTGGAAGCCAGGGCACCGGTCGGGAAATACCTGGCGGACCAGCTCCTGCTGCCGATGGCCATGGCAGGCCAGGGTGAATTCATCACCATGAAGCCGACCCTGCACGCGATGACCAATATGGCAGTCATCAGAAAATTCCTCGATATCCGCATCGATTCTGAGCAAATCGATGCGCTCAGGTGGAAGATTCAGATTCGCTCCCGGAACGGATAATGACGTTCACTGATAATCATTGGGATGATGGCGCTTGATGGTTCGAAAACCGAGTCCCCCGGACCACAAATCGAGCCAAGATTCTTCTTGACTGGCTGGGGCTTGATGCTTATTTTGTATCTCTTGAAGGAGCAAAATGAAAACCGCCGAAAGAAAAACTCGTAAAGATGGAGACCATCCATTGCTCGATGTCTCAACCGACGACATCATTCCCTATTTCATGTGGGATTATCGTTATCGAGTTGGCCAGATCAAGCAAACTCTCGCAGGTAATGACGAATCCAGGCGTCTATGGCTGATTGCAGATGACAAGCATTCTAACGCCACTGCAAAATAGCTTTCGGAAGATCTTGATCTTTTCACACAAGAAGATGATGCCTTTGTTGAGACCGAGCACATGGTCAGGCAAGCCTGCGCGGAACTCAAAGTTGAGTTTACACCGGTGCGCATCACTTCTTATTTCAAGCATTTTGGCATAGGTGATTCTCACGCCATTCTAACGCTTCATTTTTCAAAGGACTATGTGTCTCACATTAGACCGCCCGAACTTGTAGACAACGTTGTTGTAGACTCTATGGAGGACATCACGGCCAACAAGATCTGCGCTGCACTTGGTCGTAATGAGATCAAAGATTTAGTGGATCTGTATTTCCTCGATAAGGCCAATTACAAGCTGCCGGATTACTTTGAAGATGCCCGACAAAAGGATGCCGGCCTGTCCTGGGAGACGCTTGTTCTTGTTGAAAACGCGGCGAGAAGATTTCTATAGCAAATTCGCCTATTTTTCCTTATATTGCCACCTCGAGTAAGTGATCACGCCCCCAAAACCACCTATGGAGGAATAAAGGAAGTTGGAACAACTCGCAGGATGGAAACGCACACACACCTGTGGCGAGCTCAATGAATCTCATGCGGGTCAGGCGGTCACGCTAATGGGCTGGGTACACCGCCGGCGTGACCACGGCCCCCTGATTTTCATCGATCTGCGCGACCGGTATGGCTTAACACAGATCGTCTTCGATCAGGAGGCGCTAAAACGCTATCCGAAGGCCAGAGAACTGCGCGGCGAGTTCGTCATCGCCGTACAGGGCAGCGTTCGCAAAAGACCGGAGGGGATGACGAACCCGAAGCTGGCGACAGGAGCCATTGAGGTTGTAGTGCATGAGATGAAAATCTTGAGCCTCGCCAAAACACCGCCGTTCGAGATCGATGAGAACATCGATGTTTCGGAGGAGCTCCGTCTGAAATATCGCTATCTCGATCTCAGGAACTCGGCGATGAAGAACAATATTCTGCTCCGGCACAAAACCTATCACGCTGTTCGGGCTTTTCTGAACCAGGACAATTTTGTCGAAGTGGAAACGCCGTTTCTGATGCGCAGCACGCCCGAGGGAGCGCGTGACTACCTGGTACCCAGCCGGATTCATCACGGCAGATTCTACGCCCTGCCGCAGAGCCCGCAGACCTACAAGCAGCTCCTGATGGTGGCGGGCATGGACCGCTACTACCAGATTGTGCGCTGTTTCCGCGACGAGGATCTGCGCGCCGACCGCCAGCCTGAGTTTACGCAAATCGATATCGAAATGTCATTTGTGGAGCACGACGATGTGCTGCACATGGTCGAAAAATTGATGGTTCATGTGTTCAGCGAAGTCCTGGGTGTCGAGATCAAAAGGCCCTTTCGCCGGCTAACATACAAACAGGCCATCGAAACGTACGGCACAGACAAGCCGGATCTGCGCTTCGGATTGGAAATCACCGATATCAGCGCGCTGGTGGGCGACTGCGACTTCAAGGTGTTTGCAGGCTGCGTCAGGAACAGCGGCACGGTGTGTGGCATTGCCGTCACAGGTGGTGCAAAATACTCCCGCAAGCAGATAGATGCGCTGATCGCAGCCATGCAGCAAGAAGGAGCCAAAGGACTGGTGGCCATCAAAGTGTCCAGCGGGGGCTGGGATTCTTCAGTCGCGAAGTTCTTCTCGGCTGAGACGATTACGACAATCAACCAGATGTTCGGCGCGTGCGAAGGGGACCTTCTGCTGCTCATCGCAGACGGGAGGGAGAGCGCGTTGTCTTTAGCCGGTAGCTTGCGCTTGAAAGTCGCGCAGCAAGAGAGCTTGATTCCGGAAGACAGGTATGAGCTGGTGTGGACCGTGGATTTCCCTCTGTTAGAGTATGACTCCGAACGCGGGCGGTACATGGCGCGGCACCACCCGTTTACCTCACCCATGGACGATGACCTTGATTTGATAGAAAGCAAACCGGGCGAGGTGCGTGCCAAGGCGTACGACTTGGTTTTGAATGGCCATGAGATCGCGGGCGGCAGCATCCGAATTCACCAGCGTGCCCTGCAGAAGCGCATGTTTCGTTTGCTGAACATCTCAGATGAGGAGGCGCAAGACAAGTTTGGCTTTTTGCTGGATGCCTTCGAATATGGTGCACCGCCGCATGGTGGCATTGCCTTTGGGTTTGACCGGCTGGTGATGCTGCTGTGCCGGGAGAAGTCCATTCGTAATGTCATTGCGTTTCCGAAGACAAACAGTGCGCTCTCCTTGATGGATGGTGCCCCCTCGGTTGTCAGCGAGGAGCAGCTCGAGGAGCTTCATCTGAGAGTCACTTAAATCATTTTTTTGCTTGACAATGGGCATTTTTTTTGCTATTATTCCTGTTACTGTTCGATTCAAGCTATCCCATTAATTATTAATTATGTTCGCATTCTTTTCAGAGTTGGTAAATTATCTTAAGTAAACAGTAGATTCAGGAAGGAGGTGAGTTGTTAATGAGAAGATTGTACAATTCTGTCTCTTTGTTGATCGTCGCTCTGTTGGTCGTCTCAGCCTTTTCTTTCGTCGGCTGTACCAAACATCCGAACACAGAGCAATTGCAACAATTAGAAGAACAGAAAAACGCCGCACTTTCGGCTGAGCAAACTCTTGAGGAACGACGTCGTGAAAAGAGCCGCATCGAAAGTGAAACGAATCAAAAGAGAAAAGAGTTACAGGCAGCAAAGGACGAGCTGGAATTGGTAAAGCAGCGACTCGCTGAATTTGAATAATCTTAATATGAAAACGGGAGGGTTTTAACATGAAAGCTGTTTTCAAAACTCTCTGTACCTGCTCGTTGGTGGCTGTATTCGCATTGCTCATGGTTGGTGATGTTGCGTTTGCACAGGAAAAGATGACCATGGATGAGTACAAAGCGCAGTTGCAGCAATGGGCAGATAGAGAGAGAGCAGCTAAAGATGAGATTGCAAGATTAGACGCCGACATAGAATCTTCGAAATCTCAAATTGCCGAGCTCGAGGGACAAACGAAGGACGTCTGGGCCTCGATTTACCAAGAGATCGGCGTCACCGAAGCAGAAGTCAACACCTACCGTCAGGATTTGAACAACATCGAAAGAGAGCTCAACGCACTCGGTGCGTTGGCACCAGAGGAGTTGTTCAAACGACGGAAAGAGATCGATGCCCATGAGGCCAAGCTCGAGGAGATGAAGCAGAACCGCATTTACGTTCTATCCGAAATGCGAGACAAAACTGCTGGCCTGGAAGGCAAGATGGCGCAGTTGCGGGCCAAGATGCCAAAAGGGATGTATGATGAGTACACGGTGAACCGTGGGGATTATCTGTGGCGAATCGCCAGAAAGCCCGACATCTACGGAGATCCGTTCCAATGGGTTCGCATCTATTCCTACAACAGTGACCA
This sequence comes from bacterium, assembly GCA_046757165.1. Taxonomy (GTDB): domain Bacteria; phylum Zhuqueibacterota; class Zhuqueibacteria; order Oceanimicrobiales; family Oceanimicrobiaceae; genus JBHHXT01. Next base: position 65,211 of record JBHHXT010000004.1, read on the forward strand.
AATCAAGGATCCAGACTTGATCTACCCTGACCAGATTTTCAAAATTCACCGCGACAGCGGTCCGAATGAGTACCTGGTCGGAAGGGGAGACAACCTGTTCAAGATCGCGGGCAGTATGGACGTTTTGGGAGATCCGACGAAATGGCAGTCTGTCTACGAGGCCAATCAAACTGTTATCGGCGATGAGCCGAGTTTGATTTACCCGTTTCAAGTTTTGAAGATTCCTAGCAATTAAGGGATATTGGACACGCTTCTAACAGTTTAGTCGTTCAAAAGTCATAAAGCTCTTGGCCCACTTAGCTTCGGTTAATGGGTCAAGAGCTTTTTTATTGAGGGTTTGGATAGATTGAATAAGTCAGACATCGTTACCAGGAAAGTTTCAATCAAAGGGGTCGACCAGCTAAAACTTTTCGGTTTGCAGGACAGAAATTTACGCAAACTGGAGCAACAGCTTGCAGTCAAGATAATAGCGCGCGGAAGTGATCTGATCCTGAATGGTCGCCCAACCCAGGTCGAGGTTGCAGAGAAGGTTTTTGTCGAGCTGATTTTGATGGTCACCCGAGACCAGAATGTTACCGAAAACGACGTCGACAGTGTACTCGCTCTCGTCACCACCAACGGCGCGGCCAAAGGGTCTCCGCAAGAGGGGCTGGATGAAGTGATTCTTTACAAGAAGGATGGCTTTATCAAGCCCAAGAGCGCGGGCCAGAAAATATTCTGCCACGAATCCGGCCAAAACGATATTGTGATTGTCATCGGCCCGGCCGGCACCGGCAAGACATTCCTGGCTGTGGCCCTGGCCGTGGCGGCATTGCGCGATAAACTGGTCGACAAAATCGTGCTCACCAGACCCGCGGTGGAAGCGGGGGAGAGACTCGGCTACTTGCCGGGAGACTTTCGGGAAAAAATCGATCCGTATCTCAGACCACTCTATGACGCGCTAAACAGCATGATTCCACCGGATAAGTTGAAGCGCTACCTGGAATCCGGCATTATTGAAATTGTGCCGCTGGCCTACATGCGCGGCCGCACCTTGAACAACGCGTTTGTGATTTTGGATGAGGCGCAGAATACGACTTTCAACCAGATGAAAATGTTTCTGACCCGACTGGGAATTTACTCTAAATCGATCATCACCGGCGACATCACGCAGGTCGATTTGCCCGATTCCGATTCCTCCGGTCTGGTGCAGATCCAGTCGATTCTCGCCGATATCGAAGGAATCAAGTTTGTCTACATGACGGATCATGATGTCGTGCGCCACCGCCTGGTTCGGGACATCATCAAGGCGTATGACAAGTACCAAAGCAAGAACGGCAACAAAAACCCCTGAGTCGATTACGTTGAAAAATCAAAAGGTGACATACCGGGTGAGACGGTCGATACAGCAGGGCTTCGACAAACTGCAGCGCAACACAGCAGGGCGCCTGACGCTGCAAGCCCTGCTCGTTGTTGGCACGGTTATCACGACCTCTTTGATGTTTCCTTCCGGCCAGTCTTTCCAATTCTCGCACCTGAAGGTCGGGGATGTCTACACCGGTAAGGAGATTATCGCGCCGTTTACTTTCTTTATCAACAAGAGTGAGGATGAAATCGCCCGCGACCGCAAGGCATCTGCTGAGAAGATTCCGCTGGTCTTCATGCGGGCCGATAGCATCGAGACCCTCTCGACAAAGGAATTCGACGATTTCTTCGAGAGTATTCAACTGATTCGGGCGTCCGAGCTGCCAGACTCGACGAAGCTGAAGCGGATTCGGGACATCCTGAACAAGGACTCGATTATCAGCGATCAGGCTCACACGCGATATCTGCTCAGCGTCCCGAGCGCTGTTGACAAGACCCGAAGGACGAAAGCCAAGAAAAACTCGGGTTCGGATGCGGGCCTTACTTTTGAGAAACTGAAGCAGAATCTCAAAACGATTCTGCTGGACATGTATGCCATCGGCATTCTGAGCCTCAGCAAATCCGATGTTGCCCCTTATGTGGAAAAAATTTCTGTTGTGTCATCGGAAGGCGAAGTTGTGGAAGCGATCAGCCACTTTCACAACTTCAAGGACTACGAGAGCGTCCTGACGCCAAAGTTGCGTCAGGCTTTCCCGGACCAGGAGATTGTTGCCTCGATCGGATTTGGCATTGTTCTGGCTTTTCTGGAGCCGAATCTAATCTACGACAAGCAAACGACGGAGAGCCGGATCAACGAGGCGGTAGCGAGCGTTCCGTTGTCCAAGGGCATCGTGCTCAAGGACCAGAGAATCGCCTTCACGCACGAGCGCATCACACCGGAGATTCTCGAGAAACTGAACTCTTTAGCGGCAGCCAAGGCGCAACGCGAGCAGCGCGAAGGTGGGGTAAAGGTGTTTCTGCCCTACCTCGGGCGTGTCTTGCTGGTTTCATTAGCCGTCGCATTCACCCTGATCTTTCTTTTTGTCTTTCGGAAAGTGACGGTCAACAGTCTCAAACGAATGGTGTTGATCTTCATGATTCTCATGCTGGTCATTATCATGACCTTTATTCTGAACAAATACGGCATTTCATCCAACTTAAAATATCTCATCCCAATTTCCATTGCCTCCATGCTGCTGACGATTTTCTTTGACGGCCGTGTGGCGTTTATCAGTACCGTGACTTTGAGCATCATCATTGGCGCGCTCAGAGGCAACGATTTCGGCATCATGATCATTTCGCTGTTCGTCGGCGCCATTTCGACCTTTTCAGTGGGAAAGATTCAGGCGCGCGCCTGGATTTTGAAGGGCTTTCTTTACATCTCAGGGGCGTACTTCATCTCGATCACCACCCTGGAACTTCTGACACATACTGATCTGCAGGAGCTGCCTCAGATGCTTGGCTACGGGCTGATCAACGGCCTGTTATCGCCGATCCTGGCGTATGGCTTCATGATCATCTTTGAGTATATTTTTCAAATGACGACCAACTCCACCTTACTGGAGCTGTCGGATTTGAACCGGCCCTTGCTGCGAGAGCTGGCTATTCGTGCCCCCGGCACCTACCATCACAGCATCATGGTTGGGAATCTGTCCGAGGCCGCCTCCGAGGCCATCGGCGCGAACGCCTTGTTGGCCCGCGTGGCCTCTTACTACCATGATATCGGCAAGATGGAAAAGCCGGAGTACTTTGTCGAGAACCAGAAGGCGGGCAAGAATCCTCACGAAAAGCTCACGCCCAGCATGAGCTGTTTGATTTTGATCAATCATGTCAAGAAGGGGTTGGAAATCGCCGAGGAGCACAATTTGCCGCGCGAGATTCGCGACTTCATTCCCCAGCACCACGGCACCAACCTGATCCGCTTTTTCTACCAAAAAGCCCTGGAAAGCAGCGAGGATGGCGAGGTTGATGAATCCAGTTTCCGCTATCATGGACCCAGGCCACGCACGCGCGAGACCGCCATCGTCATGTTCGCTGACGCGGTGGAAGCGGGGTCGCGGGTTCTGAAAGAGCCATCCGTGAGTCGGATACGCAGCATGATCAATACTCTCATCCATGAACGTCTGCTCGACCACGAGCTTGATGAGTGCCCACTGACCTTGCGAGACTTGACCTTGATCCGCGAAAGCTTCGTCAATACCTTGACCGGCATGTTCCACGGCCGCATCGAATACCCGCAGTCTGACAACAAGGTGCCCGCCAAACCTCTCAAGAAGACCAGTGAAGTGCCAGGTTGATATTTTTGAGAATCAGTCGTGTCCAGTCCAGGTGGAGGGCGTCGAGAAACTCGCGCAAGCGATTTGGCAGAAGGAAGCGAGCAAAGATGCGCAGCTCAACATCATTTTTGTGAACGATTCTGCGCTCGTGGAGTTGAATAAGCAGTACTTGAGCAGAGGCCACAAGACAGATGTTATTGCTTTTCCACTTTCGAAAGCTACAGATACGAGTTTTGAAGGCGAAATCTATATCAGTGTTGAGCGAGTGGTGGAAAATGCTGGTGAGTATGGCGCAAGCGTTGGCATGGAGTTGAAACGTGTGGTCGTTCACGGCATTTTGCATTTTTTGGGGTATTGTGATAAGACGCCTGAGAAGAGGCGGCTGATGTCTCAGCGAGAGGATTATTATTTGAATCTGTCGAACGGTTAAGCGATCAATGTCTTGCACCCACGCGTGATTCTGATTTGTAACAATAGAGTGGACAGCATGCCCTTAGTGTCTGAACGCCTCACGTGGGTCAGGAGTGTTATTTGGAATCAGACCCAGACATTTTTCTAAGTATTTCCTTTCTTTTGTCCCTTTTCTTACTTGCGTGCTTTGCGAGCGCGGAAGTCGCTTTTGCCTCCCTGGCTGAAGAGAGACTGCTTGCATTGCGGCAAAAAGTAAGCAAGCGCTCGCAAAGAACGGAGACTCTACTCAGCAATACTCCTGCACTCTTCCTGGCCTTAAAAGGCGGCATGGTCGTTGCCTACATCGTTTTGCTCACTTCCTGCACGCTGCTTTGTTTGGATTTGGCCGCTGCCTTGAACCTGAGACCACTGTGGGTCTTGCTCTGCGCGGTCATCGTGGTAGCTATTCTGCTTTTCACCATCCATGAGGTGCTGGCGGCGCGCTTTGCGCTCGACAAGAGCGTGCGAGTTGCTGAGATGCTTTCTTTGCCACTGCTGATCTACACACGTGGGGTGAGCCCTGTGGTGAACCTCTTGCTGCTCTTGCTCAAATTCATCTCCAGAAGATTTGAACTTGACGGCAATGGGCTGGATCACCATAAGATCCTGGCGATGGTCGAGAATGGCAACGACGACGAACTCGAGGACGACGAGCGCGCCATGATCCATTCAATCATCGAATTCGGGGATACCGAGGTGCACGAAATCATGGTGCCGAGAACTGACATGGTTTGCGTGGATGAAACGACTGACCTCCGGGCGCTCACCAAGCTCATCAGAGAAAAAGGGCACTCGCGGATCCCTCTGTACAGCGAAGATGTCGACAACATTCTCGGGATTATCCACGTCAAAGATTTATTGCCTTACAGCACAGACACACGGACCCGCGAATCCCACCTGACAGACCTGGCGCGGCCCGCGTATTTTGTGCCCGAAAGCAAGAAACTGGATTTGCTTCTGAAAGAGTTTCAAAAAGAAAAATACCATATGGCGATTGTTCTCGATGAGTACGGCGGGACTGCCGGCCTGGTGACCCTGGAGGACGTGATCGAGGAAATCGTAGGGGACATTCAGGATGAGTACGACAAAGAACCCCCGCTGGTGCGAAAAGTGGAGGAAAACGTCTACCTTGTGGATGCCAAGATTGATTTACACGAGTTGAACGAGACGCTGATGTTCACGCTGCCGACTGAAGGCGAGTATGAAAGTTTAGGCGGCTTTATGTTGAGTCTAACCGGATACGTTCCGGAGGAAAAAGAGGTTGTGACTTATGAGAACTATTCGTTTTCGGTCGAGAAAATCGCCCGCAATCGTATTATCGAAGTCAAACTTACGGTGAATGTGACGGCGGCGGGTGTGCAGGAGCATACGAAATTGGAATAAACTTACGGCTTGCAGATGGAAAAGAATCAATTCCGCAGAGATCCCGTGACGGGCCGGTGGGCCATCATTCTCAGCAATGACCTGGACATCGAGGACCTGGTCGGTGCAGACCAGAAAACGAGGCGAAAACGCAAACAGAACGTCAGCAAGTACTGCGCCGGATTCGAGGCCGAGACCCCGCCCGAAATATTCGCGATTCGCGACGAAGGCACGCAGAGAAATGAACCTGGCTGGAAGGTACGAGTGCTGCCTTATACGCAGCCTTTCATCCAGATTCATGGCGATCTGAACAACCGTGGCATTGGACTGTATGATGTGATCGATGGCATCGGCGCACATGAACTCGTGATCGAATCGCCGCATCCCGGCGAGGACATACACGATATGAGTCCGGAACAGGTGCAAAACGTTCTGCTTGCCTACCGTGCGCGAATCCTCGACCTGAAACGCGATACGCGCTTCAGGTATGTCATGGTGCATAAGAACTACGGCGAGCGAGAGGGGGAGTTGAAAGATCATGCCCATTCACACATCATTGCTACCCCGATCACGCCTGCACGTGTAAAAGTCGAGCTGTTGAACGCGATGGAACACTACAAGTACAAGGAGCGCTGTTTGTTCTGTGACATCATTTTCCAGGAGCTGTCCGACGATGAGCGCGTGATCACCCAAAACGAGCAGTTTGTTGCCGTGTCCCCGTTTGCTTCGCGCGCCCCCTTCTCCGTTTGGATTCTGCCCAAAAAGCATGAGACGTTTTTTGAGTGGAACAGTGAGTACAGGCACTTAGCCAAAATTCTGCAACAAGTCCTGGTCAAAATCAAGCATATTCTGAGCGACCCCCCTTTCGTCATGGCGCTGCATACCGGGCCGAACATGATCAAGGGTCAGCACCGGGGATACTGGAAATCTCTTGAAAAGGATTACCACTGGTATTTCGAGATCACGCCGCGGTTTCGAACCTACACCAGTTTTGAAATCGGTTCCGGGTTCCAGGTCAATGCCGTCTCTCCGGAACGGGCCACGAAAATTCTGAAAAATACCAACATTGACTGAGATAGATCAACTTTACGATTCAAGAAAAGCGAGGAAGGCTGCATGAGCAAGAGTGCGACTGACAATGTGATGAACAAAATCGTTTCTCTCTGTAAGCGCAGAGGGTACATCTATCCCTCCAGTGAGATCTACGGCGGTCTGGATAGCTGTTATGATTATGGCCCTCTTGGGGTCGAGCTGAAGAAGAACATCAAGGAATTCTGGTGGAAAGCGATGGTGCAGGTGCGCGATGACATCGTCGGTCTCGACTCGTCCATTTTGATGCACCCACGTATCTGGGAGGCTTCCGGTCATGTCGAAGGCTTTACGGACCCTTTGATCGATTGCCGGACGTGTAAAGGACGGTTTCGCGCCGACCAGTTGGAGAGCACGCCCTGTCCGCGGAAACCGAGCAAGATGGTAACCCAGTGTGGCGGCGAGCTGACCGATGTCCGCAAATTCAACTTGATGTTCAAGACCCACATGGGTGCGGTCGAGGAAGACGCTGGCGTCGTCTACCTGCGTCCCGAGACTGCGCAGGGCATTTATGTCAACTACAACAACGTTTTGCAGTCGTCACGTCAGAAGGTGCCGTTTGGAATCGCGCAGATCGGCAAGGCGTTTCGTAACGAAATCACGCCCCGGAATTTTACCTTTCGGACGCGCGAATTCGAGCAGATGGAGATGCAATTCTTCGTCAAGCCCGGCACAGACGAAGAATGGTTCCAATACTGGAAGGAGCAGCGCATCAAATGGTACGACGACCTGGGCATCACGAGAGAAAACCTGCGGTTCCACGAGCATGATGAAGATGAACTTGCGCACTACGCTGCCGCGGCATTTGATATCGAATACCGCTTCCCGTTTGGCTGGAAAGAGCTCGAGGGAATTCACAATCGCACAGACTTCGATTTGAAGCGGCACCAGGAGTTCTCGGGCAAGGATTTGCAATACTTCGATGATGCGGTACGCGAAAAATACCTTCCCTACATCATCGAAACCTCGGCCGGCTGTGACCGCACGCTGTTGACCTGTCTGGCAGACGCATTCGACGAGGAGCAGGTGCAAAATGAGACGCGCGCATTGCTGCGATTGTCGCCGGGGATTGCGCCCATCAAAGTGGGCGTTTTCCCGCTTGTCAAGCGCGATGGCATGCCCGAAGTCGCGCGCAAGATCTATGAAGGCCTCAAGAAGCACATGATGGTCTTCTACGACGAGGGCGGGGCCGTGGGCCGGCGCTACCGGCGGCAGGACGAGGCGGGCACGCCCTTTTGTGTCACCGTCGATTCGCAGACGCTGGAAGACAACACCGTAACCGTGCGTGAGCGGGATTCCATGGCGCAAGAGCGTGTGGCGATGGAGGGGGTGGTCGCGTATGTGCAGGATAGGCTGGACTAAGCGGATGTGCAGGATTCCCGGTTAATCAACGGATAGCCGGCTTGGTCAAAACACGGTCTGAGACCGTTAAGCGACCTTCCTTTTTATTGGGTGAATACGCTCATACTCCTTTTGACGTACTTGCAGTGTGTCCCACATATCCAAGGTGTTTTGAAGGTTCATCCAAAAGTCTGGTGTGGTATCAAAAAACTTGGCTAATCGAAATGCGGTGTCCGGAGTAATGGAACGTTTGCCGAGAATGAGTTCGTTTATCCGTACCCGTGTGACGCCAAGCGCATCGGCTAGCTGTTGCTGGGTCATGTTAAAAGGTTCAAGAAATTCGTACCTGAGTATTTCACCGGGATGGGTTGGTCGTCTGTTCTTGGGTAACATTATGTTTTTCCTTATTTTCCTTCTTAATGATACTGTACCAATTCAACTTCAAAGATATCTCCATCCTCAAATTCAAAGCAGATTCTCCAAGCGCGACTCACTGAAATCGCCCATTGGCCTTGTCTATCGCCATGAAGGGGATGAAGATGATTTGAAGGTGGTGAACATTTGCGGGTTAATCGTTTTTCGAGTTCAGTCGGAACGCGTTTATGTTTTCCCGAATGCCAGAATTCTTCAAGCCATGATTGCTTAAAGCTCTTAATCATGCCTCAATGTAATATGCAACGAAATCCATTGCAAGAAGAATCTTTCCAAAAGAACAAAATTGGTTCGGTCTCTCCTCCAAACGTTCCACCGCTAACAACATGGCTAAGGTGTGCGCGTTTTGCTGCACAGCATCCGGGTAACACTGACCGGTCGAACGTACAAAAGTCAGTTAGCCCGGGCCAATTCCCAAATAACGACGGAACGCGGCCCAACCACCCCAATTGCAGACTAGCAGCCGAGTTTGTCAAAAAAAAACAAAAAATCGGCTTCTGACGATGCTTAGGAGCATTCACTTATGTTGACCATATTATCCACTCATTCAATCGAGATTGGAAAGTCGTAGTTGGAGTTAGGGACGGGTGAAATACAGCCGAGCGTGACGAAAATGTCAAGAACAAGTTCAACATGATGTGAATGTTCGTGATGAATTGATTCCTGAACCCGGTTGCTACTACATAATGGATCGTGGCTATTTAGATTGTGAACCTTTGCAAGTGGAGGTACTGGTTTGCAGTAAGGCTTTTGCAGCCCTGAGTAAGAAATCCAAGCAACCTTGCGAAGGTTTCGAACCTTCGCAAGGTTTTAGATGGCAGATCATTGCGGCGTTCAACCCACAAAACCCAATGTCACTCTCCCCGTTCGGACTACTTCTGCAAGCTTAGTTTCCTCACAAAGGTCTGGTGGCCGACGGTGAGCCTCAAGAAATAGACGCCTGACCCGACATCTGTGCCCAAATTGTTACGGCCGTTCCAGGTGATCTTCTTGAATCCAGCCTGCTGCTCCTTGTCTATGAGCTTGCGCACTTCCTGTCCCCGAACATTGAAAATAGTCAGAATCACCTTCGCTGTCTGCGGCAAGGCATATTCGATGGTGGTTCCGGCATTAAACGGATTCGGGTAATTAGGCTGCAAGGAGAAGGCCTCAGGCAATACAGCCTGCGCGTCATCGGCGAATCCATCTTCGGGATTGGCGTCAGCCCCCTGGTTAGCTAATTCGTCCCCGTGCAAGGCTCCGCCACCCTGCCCAGCCAGGAGCGCTTGCGGTGCTGGAAAAGACTCTGTTGTGATTTCCGTCTCATAGATCCGTCCCGAGCCGTCCGCAATATAGAGATGCATTTTGTTCGGATCATCATTGGGGTCAGACGACGGGGCAAACGTCAGTCCTTGCGGTGAGACAGGTTGCGGACTGAAGCCGTTGGCGCTGCTGATGTCGTAGCTCTCCAGCAGACTCCCACCCAAATCCAATTCATAAACTTTCTTATCGATTGTAGAGACAAAAAACAGATGATTGCTTCTTGGGCTAAACGCGATCCCTTCCGGATCGCTGATGCCCGTTGGAACCGGAAACGACAACTGGGATTGGAAATTCAGATTCTCATCGTAAACCAACAACTGAGCACGATTGCCGATGACGACGTAAAGAAGACCCGAATTTGGGTCGCCGGTGATTCCCTCTGCGTCTTTGAACTTCGTCTTTCCTTGCAAGAGGGGGGAGCCAAAGTTTCCGTCATGGCGCATGATGATCCCCCGATCATCGTCCGTGATATAGAAGAACCCGTTGTGAAATGTCATGCCTGTCGGTTCCCGGAATGTGCTGTTGGAAAGCGGGGGACAGGGCTTTCCACCCTGAGCGTAAACATCGTAGGACGCCACCTGGGTATTACCCAAAAGGGGCACCTCATGGACGTTTTCACAGTCCCAGGTCCCGCCTTCCCCCTGATTGATCTCTGAATCACAAAAGAAGAGGTTCCCGGAACTGGGATGGTACGCAATGCCAGCGTTTGTAAAACTTCGGATCGGGGCGTTGTTGGTCGCGAATGTTCTGACAAAAATGATCTCAGATTGTTGCGGAATTCCGGTACCGCTCAGGTTTACATCGAGGGGGTTTTCGTCGGGATCATCGCTTGTTATGCGCAACATCGCCGTCTTTGCACCAGTTGAAGTGGGGTTAAACCCCACCTCGATGTTCCGCGTGCTGCCTGGCACCAGCGTGAACCCACCACCGCCGCTCACAATATTGAAGTGGGCCGCTCCCGGGCCCTGGAGCGTGGTCAGCGTCACATTCAAGGGTAACTGACCGTCATTGCCGACCTGGAACACCTTGGACGCGCTTGCCCCTTCAACTACATTGCCAAAATTGTGGCTGGCTGGGGTCACGCTGATATCTGGCATCGCCTGGACGCCGGTGCCAGAGAGCTGAACGTCGAGCTGGCCTTCATCCGGATCGTCGCTGATAATACGCAGAGTGGCATTTTTCAGTCCCAGGCTGGTGGGGTTGAAACTGACCTGGACATTGCGCGTCGCTCCCGGTGCGATGATTCCGGCGCCGCCGCCGGTGTCGATACTGAATTGAGCGGCATCTGCCCCCAGCAAGGTCGTGCTGGTGAGCGAGAGGTCAGCATTGCCGACATTCTGGACGGCAAAAACCTTGACGGCAGACGTGTTGACGACCACATCGCCGTAGTCATGGCTGGCGGGCGTGACCGCGATGTCCGGCGCGGGTGGGCCGACCCCGGTGCCGCTCAGGGCAACGTCGAAGGTTCCTTCATCCGGGTCGTTGCTGACGAGCCGCAAACTGGCGCTCCTGGCGCCGAGCGCAGCGGGAGTAAAGCTCACTTCGATATTCCGGCTGGCCGCGGGCACGAGCACGAAGCTGCCGCCACCGCTCACGATGGAGAAGTCGGCGGCGTTGGGGCCCTGCAAGCTGGTGGTGCTGACGGACAAATTCTCGGTGCCATCGTTTCTGACCTCGAAGATCTTGCTGGCCGGGCTGCTGACCACGACGTCGCCAAAATCATGCGCCGGGGGCAGAACCGTAATATCGGGAGCATCGCCAACCGGCGCGGCCTTGAGTTCTACGGCCACCACGGCCCAGTCGACATTCTTGCTGAAGGTGCCATCGAAAGAGACCGTCGCAGGTGTCGTGACCTCGCGCTCGACAATCGCTAATCCGGCGGTGCCGCCGCCGCTGCCCTGGGCAAATTCTTTGCGTTCGAAATAGTCTGGCCCGGGCGTGTGCCTTCGGTTGCGCATGGCGATGGCGCCAAATATCAAAGAGCCATTGCCGCTGGTGGTGAGGTTGAAGGAGTACGCACTGTTGTCCAGGCCGCCGCCGCAGGTGCCATCCTCTCCGTTGGTGTTGCCGGAGACCATTGACCCGGTCGGGTTGATGGGGTCGGCGCCCGAGTAGCGCACCACGGTGATAGCGGAGTTTTCAGGTGCGCCGGCCAGGGTTGCCGTCACCACGCCGGCAGCGCCAGGGCTTCCCATGGCCTGCCAGATGCTGACCGAAGTCGCTTTGCGACCGCCACACTGAAAATCAACTTGCTGCCAGGTAAGCCCGAGTCCGGTCACATCGAGCACGCCTTCGTTGGGCTTGCTGGTGATGGCCGCAAGATAGAGATGCCCTGCGACGCCGCTGATGGGGGTGGCCGTTGAAACCGTGCTGCTCGAGCCCGAGCCGCCCATCACCTGCTC
>JBHHXT010000005.1:0-68051 GCA_046757165.1 bacterium
GTGAGCTTGCTCATCAGCGCCACAGCATTTCTTATACTTCTTGCCACTCCCGCAGGGACACGGTTGATTTCGACCGACCATATCGACCCCTCATCAATATAAAATGTCAAGTCCTTGGCGGCGGATTTGTTGTCCTGAGAAAAAGAAAAAATAGTCTGTCGTTTCACGCTCTCACGAAAGGTAGGGCAGAGATTTCACAATGTCAACAAAAACGAGAGGCTCACCATCACGATATAGTATTATCAATAAAAGTTTTGCAAAAAAGTGCAAAAAAATAGAACGCGGATGACAAGGATTCAACGGATCGGAACGGATTGGACTAACGGAATGTGTCGAAGTTCAGTGGAAGGTAATTGGCTCATATTTTCTTTGGCTTTCATCCAAATCAAATCCGTGTAGATCCGTTCTATCCGTTAATCCGTGTTCCATTCATTTGCGGCTCGCCGCGCTGGGCCTTATTGATTTTTCGTTGACATTCATCACGAGATTTCTATATTCTTGCGGGCTTATCTCTGGCCTTGAGCTGGACTCTTTACAAATTCATGCAAACAAGGAGGAATAGAATGCTGAAATCCATCGTGCAGTGCATGTTTATGTGCGTCCTGGTGCTTGCTTTCACTCTGGCAGGCTGCGCCAGGGAGGACACGGCATCCAAAGAGGAAACCGCAGACACACAAATGATGAAACAGGCGGTCGCCAAACTGAGCGCGACCGAAGGCAATGAAGCGCACGGCACCGTCACATTCTCGGAAGTGGAAACCGGAGTGCGTGTGGTGGCCCGTTTTGAGGGCGTACCCGAAGGCGACCACGGCTTTCATATCCACCAGTTTGGCGACTGCAGCAGCGGCGACGGCAAATCTGCCGGCGGGCACTTCAATCCGGATGGCGTGGACCACGCCGGCCCGGACGCGGAGCTGCGACATGTCGGCGACCTCGGCAACATTACGGCAAACGCTGACGGAGTCGCCGAGAAGGATTACGTTGACACCATGCTTGCTTTTGAGGGCGCCAGATCCATCATCGGCAAAGGGGTCATCCTGCACGCGAACCCGGATGACCTGACCACGCAGCCGACCGGCGCAGCTGGCGCCCGCATTGCTTGCGGGGTCATCGAGTGGACAAAAGAGTCTTTGTCCGACAAGTAGAGCAGCAGAAGCGAGAAGTTCGTTCACTCCTATCCGGTTGAGTTTCGGGGGACTGCGTCGGTTCGGGAACCGGAAACTGCTGGTCCGTAGCGAATCACCACCGATTATGTAGCCATGCCCCCTTGTGGGGCATACATCCATATGAATCACCATACGGGAAGATAGCCTCCACCCACACGGGGTGGAGGCTACGACTGACGACTTGACCCCCATTGGGCTACATCATCGGTGGGGGTTCGCCACTCATGATCAACGCGCAGCCAAATTCCTTTCCCGCCTCTTGATTTTCACATTTCTATCCTCTATATTCGTGCCGAAAAATAATCTCGTAACTCACCACTGCTGTTTCGCATTAGGTACCTCGAAAGAAGACAGGAGTCTAAGTTATGCAGGCTTTTTCCAAGGTGGTATGGAGCTCAGTCGGCAAAAAGTTCGTCATGGCGTTGACCGGGCTGGCCATGGGGATTTTTTTACTCGAGCATGTGTCGGGCAATTTGCTTTTGTACAGCAACAACCCCACTCCGTACAACAAATACGCCCACTTCCTGATAAGCCTGGGCTGGCCGACGATTGCTGCAGAATTGGTTTTGGTTGCCTTCCTGCTGTTTCATGTGTTTTCTGGTATTTCCATCGCCATCGGCAAGCGAAAGGCCCGTCCAGTCGACTATCACAAATCCGGCGATGCCGGCGGGCCGAGCAAAAAGACTTTTGCGTCCAGGAGCATGATTTTCACTGGCTTGCTAACCCTGGTGTTCATTGTCATCCATCTGAAAACATTCAAGTTTGGTCCCACCGAGCCGCCCTATACGACCCGGGTTGGGGAGGTTGAGATGCGTAACTTGTACCGGCTGGTCTGGGACGTGTTCAAGAACCCCTTCTATGTCGCATGGTATGTCGGTTCGATCGGCCTCCTGGGATTCCACCTGCGTCATGGATTCTGGAGCGCATTTCAGTCTCTGGGGATAAGTCACCCCCGCTACTCGCCCCTCATCACCTCCGTCGGCATTTTATTAGCCATTGCTATTGCGGCGAGTTTCATCGGGATTCCCATTTGGGTCTATTTTACAGGAGCATAAGCCATGATTCTCGATTCAAAGGTCCCGGATGGTTCACTGCAAGAAAAGTGGGACAAGCATAGATTCAACCTGAAGCTGGTCAACCCGGCGAACAAGCGAAAATACACGGTCATTGTTGTGGGCACCGGGCTGGCCGGCGGGTCCGCAGCAGCGACGCTGGGAGAGCTGGGCTACAACGTGCTGAACTTCTGCATCCAGGATTCTCCGCGCCGGGCGCACAGCATCGCAGCGCAGGGGGGCATCAACGCAGCCAAGAATTATCCCAACGACGGGGACAGCATCTGGCGCCTCTTTTACGACACCGTCAAAGGGGGCGATTACCGCTCGCGTGAGGCGAATGTCTACCGGCTGGCGCAGATCAGCAACCATATCATCGACCAGTGCGTGGCGCAAGGCGTGCCATTCGCGCGCGAGTACGGCGGTCTGCTGGACAACCGGTCGTTCGGCGGGGCACAGGTTTCGCGCACTTTCTATGCTCGTGGGCAAACCGGCCAGCAGTTGCTGCTGGGCGCCTACAGCTCGCTCATGCGCCAGGTGGAGCAAGGAAGGGTGAAAATCTTCGCCCGCCATGAAATGCTGGATCTGGTGGTGCAAAATGGCCATGCCCGCGGTATCGTGACCCGCAATCTTGTCAGCGGGGAAATCAGCTCTTTCGCCGCGGACGCCATCGTGCTGGCGACCGGCGGCTATGGCAACGTTTTTTACCTCTCCACCAACGCCAAAAACTCGAACGCGACTGCCGCCTGGCGCTGCCACAAACGCGGCGCGTTTTTCGCCAACCCTTGTTTCACGCAAATCCATCCGACCTGCATTCCGGTCTCCGGCGACTACCAGAGCAAGCTCACCTTGATGAGCGAAAGCTTGCGCAACGACGGCCGCGTCTGGGTGCCCAGGATGAAAGGCGACAAACGTGTGCCAGCGCAGGTTCCCGAAGAGGATCGGGATTACTACCTGGAAAGAAGATACCCGAGTTTCGGCAATCTCGTGCCGCGTGATGTGGCCTCCCGCAATGCCAAGGCGGTGTGTGACGAAGGGCGCGGCGTGGGCGAAACCGGGCTGGCGGTCTATCTGGACTTCGCGGACGCCATCAAGCGTCTCGGCCAGCAGGCGATCAAAGACAAATATGGCAATCTGTTCGACATGTATGAGCGTATCACGGGCGAGAATCCCTACAAAGTGCCCATGCGCATCTATCCGGCCGTGCATTACACCATGGGCGGGCTCTGGGTCGACTACAACTTGATGAGTACCATACCGGGGCTGTTCGTGCTCGGCGAAGCCAACTTTTCCGACCACGGCGCGAATCGCCTCGGCGCGAGCGCGTTGATGCAGGGGCTGGCGGACGGCTATTTTGTCATTCCCTACACCATCGGCGACTACCTGGCCAACACCGGAGTCAATGGCACCGCGACAAGGGATAGCGAATTCAAGCAGGCAGAAGAGCAGGTGAAATCCGGAGTCGACAAATTCCTCGGCATCAGGGGCAAGAAAACCGTCACTGAATTCCACCGTGAGCTCGGGTTGCTCGTCTGGGAATATATCGGCATGGCGCGCAACAAAGCCAGCCTGAATAAGGCGCTAACGGAAATTCCAAAACTGAAGCAGCAATTCTGGAATGACCTGCTGATTCCAAATGACCCGAGTAATCTCAACAAGAATCTCGAATTCGCTGGCCGCGTGGCAGATTACTTTGAACTCGCTGAGCTGATGGCCAGAGATGCTTTGCAGCGCGAGGAATCATGTGGCGGCCACTTCCGGGAAGAGCACCAGACCGGCGAGGGCGAGGCCAGGCGTGACGACGACAACTTCTCCTGCGTTTCCGCCTGGGAGTACACGGGCGAAGGCAAGGACCCCACGCTCCACCAGGAGCCGCTGGTGTTCGAGAATGTGAAACTGACGCAGCGGAGTTACAAATAGATGAGTTCAACTCAACTTTGAAATCTTGCAGAAGATCACGTCCCAGAGGAGAACTGTTTGAATGGAAAGCATGACTTTGAACTTAGAAATCTGGCGTCAAAGAGATGCCAGCAGCTCTGGCAAGATGGTATCGTATAAACTCGAAAATGTTTCTCCACACATGTCATTCCTGGAAATGCTCGATGTCTTGAACGAAAAACTGCTCAAAGAAAGGGCAGACCCGGTTGAATTTGACAACGACTGCCGCGAAGGCATTTGCGGCATGTGCAGCCTGGTCATCGACGGTGTGGCACACGGTCCCTGGAGAGGGACGGCCACCTGTCAACTGCACATGCGGCAATACAAAGATGGTGACACCGTCGTCATCGAGCCGTGGCGCGCAAAAGCCTTCCCGGTGATCAAGGATCTGGTCGTGGACCGCACCGGGTTTGAACGTATCATTCAGGCCGGCGGCTACATTTCCATGAATGCCGGCGGGGCGCCGGACGCCAACGCGCTGCCGATTGCCAAAGAGATCGCTGACGAAGCGATGGACGCGGCCTCCTGCATCGGGTGCGGTGCGTGCGTCGCTGCCTGTCCCAACGCTTCCGCCTCGCTATTCACTGCCGCCAAGGTCTCACAATTCGCCCTTCTGCCGCAGGGGCAGCCGGAGCGCAAACAGCGCGTTCTGCACATGGTCGAGCAGATGGACCGCGAGGGGTTTGGCGACTGCTCCAATCATGCGGAGTGCGAAGCAGTCTGCCCGAAGGAGATCTCGATAGCGCACATTGCGCGCATGAAAAGGGAGTACCTCAAGGCCGCACTGACGGTAAGCGTTTGAATCGATGATCGATAATCGATGATCGACGATTGAGGGGGGCGGCGCGGCGCTCTGTGCGTTGATTTTGGTTACATTATTTGGTAAACAGCATCTTTCTTATCGCGACAAATCCGGCCGCTTTCAGACGGTACACATAGATACCATTGGCAAGCACGATTCCGGCATTGTTTGTGCCGTCCCACCGAACGCTGTAGGTTCCGGCAGGCTGCCGGGCGTTCACCAGCGTTTTCGCCTCCTGGCCCAGCACGTTGAATATCTCCAGGCGTACGTCTGTCGAACTTACCGACTGCGGAATCGTATAGGTGATGACCGTGCTCGGGTTGAAGGGATTCGGATAATTCTGCTCCAGACGAAAATCCGATGGTGTGCCGGCCGCCCCGCCCTCGACGCTGGTCAGGATGCCGTTTTCTGCACCAATGGTTGGGCTGGCCTGGTCAGCCCAATCGCTCGCTTCATTGCCCTCGCCGTCGTACTCGATGGAATGACCCTGGTCCACTGCGGGCACAAAAGCCCCGCGTGTCCAAAGACCGGCCCCAACCGCCACACCTTCTCTTCCCTGCCCACCTGCTCCCCACTGGACGAAAGCCCTGATTGCTGAGGTGCTGGTAAAAACATCGGTGGCATACAATGCCAGATCGGCGCTGTTCAGAAGGCTCTTGCCCCTTAGCGCCAGAATACTCCCCGGTGCCATATTCGTCGAGCCGCTGACAATTGTCAATGCTCGTATCTGATCATACTGGGAGGCAAGTGTACAAAGCCACCAGCCAGAAACGTCAACCGAGGTTGAACCAAAATTCTTCAATTCAATCCGGTCGTCTGAAGCGGATGCTGTATTGTAGAGAACTTCATTGATTCTCACCTGTGACATCAGCGCAGTAGGAATCAACAAAAACAGAGCGAGACACTGAATCAATTTATTCATACCAAAAGCCTCCTTTTGTTCGGTTTGTAGGATACAGATGACGCTGTTATCTATTTTACACCGACAGCTTTTTCTTGACTTTTCGACGGGTTCACGAATTCAGAATTAGGGTGTTCACGTTTTAGCGTGTTGTCCCCTCGCCCAGCAAGCTGAAGTTTGTGAACCGAACACGCCCTTTCAGGAATCGCTCAATTCAGAAAGAAACTCTTTTGGGTTCCGGCTCCTCGGCTCAGGAAGCAGAGACAAGCTTCTGAGGTCACTTGCTCTCAACTATAACTGACATTTTGCCCGAATAATTCCTGAGCCGGACAAGCCCCGCAGAAAGCGCGAGGGACTCACTCTATCAAGCGAAAAGATCCTTTTTTTCTGAATGAGTGCAATTTCGAAAACAACTGGGCTGGAATCAATCGAGTCCACCGTAGGAGCATTGACATGTGTTGGCGCATACATATCCACAACGTCGCCTGCACAGAACCAGTAACGAATCTCGGCTTAAGCTCCATTTAACCGGTCCGAGTCGAAATGAAAGTTAGGCGTCTGGTTATTTTGTGGGGATCGAACCTACCAACATCCCGCAGACAAAAAACGAAAATACGCCTACCAATATTTTATGGTTCAGTTGTATAGCTCGGACAACGTCACAACACCAATTCCACGCTGCGCGGGGTTCGGTTGGTGGAATCGAATGGCCGCCACCAGCGTAGTTGCACGCACTGCTATAAACCCAGTTTTCCGGCATTTCGACAAAGCCTTCCCTGAGCGGGTCGTGGTGCAGGTAAACGCTGTCTGGCCATATCGAGTCCTGTCAAAAAGGTCTGACGCCTGGGGACTCATCTGTCCGGTTTGGGGGATGCAATCGCCGATTCAAGTATGCGAAGGGGATTAGCGGGTGGGCTGAGCACGCGGGCGGAAATCCGCTTAGAGCATGACGTGTGTCGGGGTTCAATCCCGCGCTGTTTGCGGGACAGACGGACGCCCACTCCCCACACTGCGTCCACTGCCAACTCTTGAGTCGTTAGGTGCAGTTCTGACTATTTTCGTCATCTACTCATTATTAATTATTGCCAAAGAATCTAACAAAGCTCTGCCGAATGGTACGATCTTGAATGTTTGAGGTTTTGAAATCGTGGTTTTTCCTAGCGTCTCGTCTCGGTATTCACACTCTACTACTCCAAATGTGTGCAGTATCGCGACAATCATCCGCTCAATCGAACCCTGTAATGCCATACCCGCAAATTGACTGTCTGGCGCACCCCATACTAACCCGGTTTTCTCGACCAATGCATCCGCGAATTCGTCTATTGGTATTTTCGTACCTTGTCGTAATGAAAGCAATTCTTCAAGTGCATGGTAATTGAAGAACCGCGGCAATTCATCTCCCATTCCCGAATATGGATAGGCCACTATCCAATTCACTTCATACCACCACACTGACAGCAAAAACGATACTTGATACAGTGGGTCAAGACTGAGAAATCTTTCTCCGTCTCGCGTTAGTCGCCAACGACGCGCTGGTGCGATGTCCACCAAAGCCCCCACTTCTGCTAAGATATGTAGAAAATACAACGACCATACATCTTCTTCACTTCGTAGTCGATATGTTCGACCTCCCAGTGTCCGATCTAATACTGGCGGTTCGATGAATCTTGCTGTTACCGCTCGTACCATTTTCAAAGGCATGTTCCCTGTGCTTTGAGTACCCACAACTTTGTTTTCTTTTACAAATTCCAGCAATGTGACCATATCTCGCCGCAAAGGTAAATCGCTGGCGGTTTTGATCATCTCGCCGGTGTGATAATGCTTCCTCCACACAGATAATCGTTCTTCCAATTTCTCGCCTTTCTTTCTCAAATCTCAGTTTTTCCTGAGTTCAGTGCTGGACTAAGGCCCGCACCTAATCCGGATAGACGGGGCCTCGCGCCCCCGCTCCTGCAACACCATCGCTGAAAGCTTTCGGGAATCACATACCCCTCGAACTGCGCGGGGTTCGGTTGGTGGAATCGAATGGCCGCCACCAGCGTAGTTGCACGCACTGCTATAAACCCAGTTTTCCGGCATTTCGACAAAGCCTTCCCTGAGCGGGTCGTGGTGCAGGTAAACGCTGTCTGGCCATATCGAGTCCTGTCAAAAAGGTCTGACGCCTGGGGACTCATCTGTCCCGTTTGGGGGGATGACCGGAGCTTTCGCACACGCCAGACGCCAGGGGACCGCACTTGTTTGCGACTGAAAATTGTTCTTTCGACTTTCCAACAAACTTTCTTTAGCCGCTTCACCATATTAAATTGTATGCACAATCTAGTTGACACTCGAGTTATTTCTATGTATATTTAGGCCCATGCAATATGAATGGGACGAAAACAAACGACTTGCCAATCTTGTCCGCCACAAGGTCGATTTTGCCGATACCATCGATTCCGAATGGGACACGGCTCTTGAAACTATTGACGATCGCTTTGATTACGGCGAAGAACGATGGGTAGCGCTTGGTTTTATCGGTAACAAGCTTCACGTGATGGTGTATATTTTTCGGGCCCCCAAAATCCGCATAATAAGTTTGCGTAAAGCGAATAAACGTGAGAGAATGTATTATGAAAAACAATCCTGAACATATTACAAAAGAAGATTGGGAGGGTGTTGAATCTCCACCGCTTTCCGACGAGATGCTGTCTCGGATGAAACCAGTAAAGGAAAGCCATCCTGACATTCCGAAGCGAGTTCGCGGACCCCAAAAAGATCCTCTGAAAGTGCCTGTTTCCATCCGACTAAGTCCAGATGTTGTAGAATATTTCAAGTCGCAGGGCAAGGGTTGGCAGACCAAGATCAACAAAATCCTCCACGATTATATGAAAACTCATGGGGCTGATCTTAAGCGCTAACGTTACGGATTCTATGCATCGCTGAGCCGTGCTGTACCCTCTAGTTTCACGCGGAGAACGAAACTGGACCCTACAGAAAAATCAAGAACGTGACCGCTCCATGCTCGTGAGGATTTGCAGCCCGCGTGCTCGGCCTGCCCCTTAATCCGCCGCGCACCCTTCCCTTCCCCGAAGACCGGCACCCATTCAACAATCGTATGTGTAGTGAAATAGATGCCGTTGTCATCAACGATTCTGTATCGAGCCATCTGGAATCAAATCCAAGATAACAAGATGGCGCCGGATATAAAGTGTCCGATTGCTTTTATTCTCGATTTTGTTCTTTGATTTAATGGTTAAGACTGCTAGACTGACTGAATGAGAAGGCTCGTGTCGTGGGTTTCGAACCCGTCACGAAGTGTCTTCCTTCAGTCAGGTCTAAAGTCCGTGAGAATAGTTATAGAGATCCGACCTCATCTGTGAAGATACTATCGCGCGCCTGATTGCTTGATCTTTCTGCTCACCTGCGCAAATCGAATCAGCAGGGTTTCAAGCTGTTTGCTGTACTCTTCGGGGGCAAGTTGGTCTTTTCTGGTCTTCAGCTCTTCGATTTGCTGCTGGAGCTGAAATTTTTCCAGTCTCAGTTTGTCCAGCGGAGATTGGTCGCCGGTGCTCATTTTCTGCAAAGCAGCCTCCAGCTCTGGCGCCGCCGGACCCAGGTAGACACGGCTGGCCCACAGGCCATCTTTCGAGTCGTCGAACTCCTGGCTGCCGACGCCATCACCGTTGTCGTCCAGCAGGGGGTGCTCAGCGCGCAAGCGCCGGTTTTCCTCGAACCAATCGTCCTGGCTGGTGCGCGCATACGTGAACGCCTCGAGCAGACTGATGCGCTTGTCCTTGTTGCTATCGGCTGCCTCGTTGGCCAGCGCATCGAGGAAGAAATCTGCGAAGTTGGTCTCGAAGTACTGGGCGCCGCTTTTGGTGGCGGTCACCACCACCCGCTCTTTGGTACTGAGTCTCTTGATGAACGGCCCGCTGGCACTGCTGGTGTTGACGACGATGATGCGCCGCGTGGGCAGGGTCGCCAGCATCTCTGCATAGTCGATATCCTTCAAGTCCGGGCCGACCAGGTTGAACTTGGCCCATTCGCCGTCAAAGGTGCCGTGGCCAATCAGGACCACCAGAAGCTGGTCCTCAGGGTGCATCTTCTTGCTGAGCTGTTCCATCGAGTTTCGAACATTTGCGCTGTTGGCCACGGCTGTGATTTTCAAGGAATCGTAAGCGAGATCCTCGAAAAGATAGATCAGATTCTGCTCTTTGTACCCGAGGCTGTCTGCCAGGAGATCGTACAACCGACGGGTTTGCTCGAAATATTTATCTGAGAATTCCTTCTGTCCGCCTGCGCCGCCAATGATCAGGGCATACCGTTCCCCCATCGCCTGAGACGATTGCGCAAATGCCGCAGAGACGACGAGCAGAAGCACATGCATTTTGATGAGCAACCCTGTCGATTTCATTCGCTCCATTTCTCCCTTTCGCGGTTGTCAAATCCCGTGTTTTATGCGGGACTCCGCCGCGCTAGCTAAGCTAGGACAATCCTTTGCTCCGCCGCACATACCACTCGACGCACAAAATCACAATCACGAGCAGGAACCAGACTGGCATATCCCACAAATCGTACTCGACCAGTTTGGAATAGCTGCTCTGCATCACGGCGATTTCCGAGGGCAGATTTTGCGCCTCCTCCTGGTAGTAGTATTTGCCGCCACTGACTTCGGCAATCCTGCTCAAAAAAGCGGATTGCAGGTGGGCGTTGGAGAACTCTACTTTCGATTTTTCGACGAAAAATGCTGTCTCGCTCTTCCCCAGGAATTGTCCGCGTGCGGAAAAGGCGCTGATCTCGACGAGGTACATCCCCTCTTCGTCAGGGTGGTAGGTGCCCAGATGTTCCACTGTGCCATTCGACGACCACCGGAAGGGGACCTCGACCTTCTCTCCGGACGGTTTGGTAATCCGCGCTTTGATGGTGGCATCAGGGATGGTGGTAAACGAGCTATCGCGCACATCGGCCTTTATGGTCACCTGCTCGTTCGGAATGTAGGTCGCATTGTCGGTGTGGGACTCGATCGGCTCCGGCGAAGAAAGGGCGAGCCAGCGCAGTACCTGCCGCCAGAAGCGCTCATGGCTCATATCCTGGTGCGGCATGCCCATTTGCCACAGCCACGAGCTGGAGGTGGCAAAAATCATCGAGCGTCCGCGCCCAAACCGTTGCTGGGCCAGAATAATTTTGGGATTGTCCGGTTCGCTCAGCGGATGGACCGCCAGGATGGTGGCCCCCGGCTTGGCCCGGCCGAGGGGATTGTACCCTTCCAGCTCGGTCAATTCATCCCAGATGGCATGGTTCTGTGACTCGTCGGCGGAAAGCCGCAAGATGGGATTGCGATATCCTTCCGAGGTCAGCAGCAGCCTGTACTTATCGTGGAAGGTCGCCGGCGCCAGTGCGGTGCTGCCGTTTTGATAGGGCAGCTCCACGGGCAGCAGCTTCTCGATGACGGAATTCGTATAACCGCCCTGGGCAAAGGACTGGCTGCCGCCCAGCATCAGGAAGCCTCCGCCACGCTGAGAAACAAACGCCACCGTATTCTCGAGCTGTTCATCCTTGAAAAACTCTCGTTCCATACTGCCGAAAATGATGGCATCATACTCGAACAGCTCTGCCTTGGACAGGGGATAGCCGTCTTTCAGTTCTTGCTGGTTCTTGACTCCTTGCCGGTAGAATTTGTCCGGCCGTCCCGTTCGCAACAGCGACACGAGCTCAATACTTTCATCGCCGTCAAGTGCACGCCGGATGAACTTGAACTCCGCGCGCGGATGGCCCTCGAGGTAAAGCACGCGCGCTTTCCTGCTGCGGTTATCGATGATAAAACTCTTGCTGTTGTTGTCTGTAATGAACTCATTTTCCCGTGCCACGACCTCGAGCGAGTACCGAACAAACCCCTGCTTTTGCGGCGAAAATTTGAGCGAAACGTGCGTCGCCGAGCCTTTCAACCGAACCGTTTGCTTTTTGAGCAGTCGGCCATCCTCCAGCAGCTCCAGCTCGACTTCCTGCTCAGCAAAGCTCTTGTTTTTGATCAGGGCCGACACCTCGACCACCGAATTCTCGATGACGGAATGGTTGGCTGCGACTTTCGCCAGCTCGATATCCCGTGTCTTCTCGCTGCCGACGCCGACCACAAACACGGGCAGATTCTTGTTCTTCATCAACGCGGCAATTTCCAGGGGATCCTGGTCGCTGTGATTGACGCCGTCGGTCACCAGCACCACGCCAGACACAGCATTGTGCTTGCCGATTTCCGTGGCCAAATTCAAACTCTTCGCCAGGTCCGTGGCCTCCCCTTGCGCGGCAAGCTCACCGGTCTTTTGCAGGTGGTCCACCTCAGAAGCGAACCGGTATACCTGGAGCTTGAAATTCTTCTCGAGCTCATCCATCAAGCCAGGGCGTGCCTGCTCTCCGAGCAGATTCTGCACAAAGTCCTTGCGGCTGCGATTCCCCTTCACGTCTTTGATGGACATGCTCTTGGAGTCATCGACCAGCACGACCAGAGAACTCTTGCGAGGCATGACTTTGGACACGGTAACAATTGGCTCCAGAACGAGCAAGAGCAGCACCGCGATGGCCGTAAACTTCAGAGTGATCAACACCCATTTGAGAACCTGGCTGACCTCCAGAGTCGTCCTGCGGTACACCACCCACAAGCACGTCGCAAACGCGCAGACCACAAAGGTCATGAACGCAGCAGAGGGCGTGAAGTTGAACGATATCGTGCCCTCAGAAAAAACAACCGGACTGTATTTGAACAAGAATTCAAACATTTCGTTATCAATCCGTGTGAATCAGTGGCTTATTTATTTCCAAAATGTTTACACACAAAACGTTCATCTGCCCAATTCTGCGTCCATTCTACTTCTCCGTGGTGGACAATACTTCGTAATATTTCTCCACCAATTCCTTATATCCAGGTGGAATTTTCTGCTCGCGGGCCAAAAAGAGCTTCTCCTTGTTTCTGACCAGCTCGAGTTTTTGGGCCAGCTCAGCCTCCAGTCCCCGCAGAGGAATGAGAACTTGCTTCTCGATCACCTGAAATCTCTCGGTCAGCCCGCCGGAAAACGTGCGCAAAACGGTTTGCAGGCTTTGATTCAGGTTGCCCGCCGTGCGGGTCAGCGTGGTATCGGTATGCAGAGATTGTTGAATGAATTCCAACTCGTTCAGGCTACGTACGAGCTCGTCATTCATCCAATCGAGTTTTTGCGGATCGAGCACTTCGCGTGGGGTGCGGGTTTCCCCCGGCCCGGCCTGCCGGTTCTCAGCCGCGCGGCTGCTGGCTTGTTGCTGGCCCTCCCGGCTCTGCTCAGACTGTGGCGGACTGAGTTTTTGCGCCTGTCTCTGCAATGCCTCCAGGTCCTGGCGCAGTTTTCTGGTTTGATCGAGGGCCAGGTCGAGCTTCTCCTCCTCTGA
This sequence comes from bacterium, assembly GCA_046757165.1. Lineage (GTDB taxonomy): Bacteria > Zhuqueibacterota > Zhuqueibacteria > Oceanimicrobiales > Oceanimicrobiaceae > JBHHXT01. Next base: position 13,252 of record JBHHXT010000005.1, read on the forward strand.
CTCGGCCAGGGCAGCTCTCAACCGGGTCAGATCTTCGCCGGTGTCCTCCAACTTGGAGAGAATGTCTTTTTCCGCTTGCAGTGCGGAATTGAGCTGCTTTTCATCGAGCAGTTTTTGGGCAGTGGTCATTTTCTTCACGAGCGCACGCTTTTCAATATCCTGCGTCAACTTCCTGAGTTGACGGTTGAGAGTATTCTTCGTCGCGGGCGCTTGTCGCGACAGGTCTCGCAACTGTTTTTGCACGGCGCCCAGCTCCTGGCGCAAGGTCTCTTGTTTTTGCTGCGCGCTCGCAATACCGGCCTCCGCTTCTTTCCCTTGCTTGCGGGTCGCTGCCAGGTTCTCGACCTCGCTGGTCAGCTCACGTTGCGCTTCAGTCATTTGCTGAAATTGTTTTTTGAGATCGTCAATTTGGCGGCGCAAGGACTCTTTCTGGTTTCGGTGCAACAGTTTTTCCAGACGGGTCAGTCGGTTGAACGCGCGTGAGCCTTTGGCGGCGGCCAGATCCGTGTTGTCTTTGCGTAGATTGTGTGAGGCGTTGTTCATTTCCGAGGCGGCCTGCCTCAAACTCTGCTGTACCGCCCTAGGAAGATTGGGGTTGTTGCGCCGCACTTGCTGCATCTGGCGCATCAACTGCTGCGTTTCTCGCCGGATCTGCTCTTGCTGCCGGCGAAGCTCTTCGATTTTGCGCTTTCTTTCCTCACGTGTCAGCTCTTGCCGCGCCAGGTCCTGCATCTGGCGATTGAACTGCTGCTGCCGCTTTGCCAGCTCCTTCACTTTCTCGAGTGCATCATTGAGCTCGTCATCCGATTGTTGCTGCGGGCTTTCCTGCAGCGTCTCATATTTGTTGTTGAGCTTGTCCATCTCATCTTCGAAAAGCTGGGCGAGCTCTTCCAGGCTGGCGTTGTTGCCTTGCCCCTGTGCGCGCGAGCGCTGGATTTGCACTTCACGAACCTGGGCTTCCGCAAGCAGCAGCCGCTGCAACGCCTCTCTTTGCGGCGTCTGTGCCGCCTTCAGCTTCTTGTCCTTCAGCTCCTCGAGCGCGCGCGCCATCGCCTCCACTGCCTCGGAGTAGTATTTCTTCACATCCGTGCCGACATCGCGTGTGAAGACCGAACGCTGCTCCATTTGAAACAGCGTACTCTGCGTGACTTCCTGAAGATTCTCCTGGCTCGCCACCAGCACATCGATATCATCCGTCAACTTCTTCGGCATGAGCTGGCGAGCTCTTTGCTCTGTTTTCCAGGTCGCAACGATAATTTCCTTCTGGGTTTGCGAAAGGCGTCCCCCCATGCTGCCTGCTCCCCCCATCTGTCCCTGCGATACCGGACGCGTGAACTCCTTTTCAAAGGGGCGGACTTCTATGAAAAAGATGTCCGAATGGACGTGGTTGCCCTTGCCTTCACCAGCGTCCGCGGCTGCCACGTAGTAGTTCAAGAAGTCACCCGGTAGCACGTTCAGGTCTTCCAGGTAGAACACATGCTCTGCGGCAAACTCCTTGTGCCCCTCGACGCCAATCTCCAGTTTGCTTTTCGCCCGCTCCTTGACTTCCAGAGCGATTTCCTTCTCATCCGAGCTGTTGACGACGTACCTCAGTTTCAAGTTTGGCCTGCCGTAGTCATCCTCGACGCGCATTCTCAGCCGCACCTCCTCCAGCATCGAGGCCTTGATGTCTCGTCCCGGCCACTCGATGCTCAGGTCCGGAGGTTCGTTAGAGAGGGCGTGCACGTAATATTCAGGCGGCGGATCATTAGACAAATTGTCGATATCGGTAATCGAGATTCTGTAGTAATCATCATGGCGAATGGTAAACGCAGCCGTCAAGATCGAATCCTCGCGGATGGTGGTGCGCAACTCCTGCCCTTGTCCCAGGAGAATGGTCGCGTCGCGCAGGGCCTTGTCCGCGACAGCCGTGACGGTCACGACCGTCCCTTCCGGCGCCCACAGGTCTCCGCTGTCGCGTTCGGTCTTGTTTTTCAAGCCCGTATAGCGCGGGTATTTGAACGCCAAATCGACTCGCTTGATCTTAGGCGCATCGTACACGGAAAACGTGTAAATATCAGAAAGCCGTTCATCGGCCTTGACGTAGTATTTCGTATCCAACTGCAAATCAAAAAAGTTGTACACATACATATTGGCATCGAACGTCGGGTCCATCTCCACCTTGTGCCAGGAGGAGTCGCTGTCGGAATAGTACAGGGTGATCTCCTCCGCTTCAAAGGCGGTCAACTCCGCCTTGATTTCCAGCGCCGAACCTCTTAACACGCGCAGGTCGCCGGGTGTCACCTGCAGAGCCGGTTTGGGCTTGATGGTCGGAAACTTCCACGGTGTCAAAATGCGATTCGACTTCAAGGCAAAAAAGTCCCGGTTCGAAAAGACAAATCCGGTGAGCAGCACGCACGCCGCCAACGCTGCACCGCTCCAGACGACAGCGGTTCGCACCTTCATCGATTTGGTCAGGTTGAGCGGCTCGACATGGAAACGCGTGTCATCCAGGAGCTTCTCGAGAATGCGATGCGAGGTGTTTGGATCGCCAGCCGCCCCCAGCTCGATTGCGGTCACCAGTCTGTCTTCGAGGTGCGGGTGTTTTTCTTCCAGGTAGCGCGCAAGCTGGGCCTCTCCCGGCACCCTGAGCAGCGGACGGATAACCTCGAGATACGCCGTGACAGAAAATACGACAGCCATCACCAGCAAGAGCAGCAGGCGCAATGCGGTGTCCAATTGCACGAATGAATCGAGCGCAAACGCCAGCACGAACACGGTGATGGTGGCGAGCAGCACCTGTGAGCCGCCTTTCAACAAAATCAGCTTTTTCCAGCGCCGGCAAACTTCGTCGATCCTTTGTTTCAATCTTCTATGTTGATAGCTCATCTCTACTCCGTCTCGGTTTTGCTACCGGTAGGTCCGGTTCGCCAACCAGGTCTCGGCAACCAGCATCAGCAGCACCAGCAAGATGCCGAATCGCCAGAGTTTTTGGTTTTTTTCCACCTGGTCCATAAAGCGCCCGTCAGCGACTGCGGCGCTCTGCACCTCGGTTGCGACTTGTGTCATTTTGGCCTGCAACTCAATCTCGGTCGCAGAGCTGAGATCCGACTCTCGTGCAGCGACGTTGACGGCAAAATACGCCAGGGGCCGTCTGCCCCCCTCTCTGCGCAGCTCGTAAATCCCCGGCTCTTCTGTGCCATCGAACATGCTGCCGTCATCGGTCACGCTTTCTCCGGAAGGGCGCGTGATCACTGCTTTGTCGTTGCTTTCCGGCCCAAAGCCGTAGCCTCTCAAGGCAACCGGATTTCCCACCAGCAGCGACTCCTGCCCCTTGTTCTCGGAAGCCACGTATTGCAGCGTTTGGTAAAGCAGGGGCAAATAGAGTGCCTTGACCGGCAGATTGTTCCATTCTGTGTCAATCGTCGAGGTAAACAACACCACCTTGCCGGCGCCCACTTTGCGCTCCAGAATCGCGGGACTGCCGTCGTCGAAATAGGCCAGAACGGCTCGGTCTTCCATGGGCCTGGCGTAAAAATACTGGTAGAACTCCGCCATGCTCGGGTCGCTCTGACCTGGATCGGCAAAGAGCCTGAAGATGGGGTGCTGGTAATCCACTTCAGCAAGAATCACGCCGTTGTCGTGCTCGACAGACTTGAATGCCCGATTGCTCAGAGTCGCCGGAACGAGATCCTGGAGCTGCCGGTTGAAAATCTTGGGACTCACGCGGTCGCCCAGTGTTACAATCAACCCTCCACCACCACGCACGTAGTACTTGAGCCGTTCGACCGCTGACCGGCTCAAGTCTTTGACGTTGGCCAGGATAATGGCTCGATAGTCTTTGAAATCGTGTTTCTCTAATTCCTTCGGCAGCGCTTTGACCAGAGCGTATTTGGCGAGACCCGGCAAGTTAATCGCGCGTTCCATGAAAAACAACTCGTCAGTTGCAGCATCTCGCCTGGGCTCGCCGTTGACGGCCAGGATTTTGGATTGGGCCTGGCTTTGCACAACAAAATAGTAACGATTGTCCAGCTCGAGGGCATCATCCTCGGAGTTCAACTCGATGAAGCCGGTCACGAACGCACCGGAAAGCCTGACCCGTTTAAATCTGATTGTCTTTTCCTCACCAGCCAGGAACGTCAACACACGCTGTGATATTTTCTTGCGATTCAGATACAACCTGGTGGTAATTTTTCTCTTCTCTTTGCCAAAATTTTTGACTCGTGCCAACACATCGGCACGTTTGCGCTTGCGTTCGTCTTTGGCAATGTGCAGATCTTGCACAGCCACGTTTACGACCTCCCGGTCTCCTACCGCCAGGAAATTCACTTCGATACCTTCCAGAACACTCCAGTGCGGGTTCAGCTCATCCCAGCCTGACCTTTGAAAATCGGAAATCAAGGTGATCGATTTCAAGTTGTAAGGAAACTCGAGCAACGCGGATTCAGCCGCCTGCAGGGCTTGCATATAGTTGGTGCTTCGCCGAGAAAGACGAACTCTACCCCCCAATTGGTCTGCCAACGCTGCGAAATTGGCGCTTGTTTCACCTAGCACCTCGGAAGATTCCGAGAATTGCATCACCGTCACCTGGTCGCGCGGGCGTAACCCTTTCACAACTTCTTTCGCCTTGTTGACGGCCTGCTCGAAACGGTTGCCAGCGGCCATGCTAAATGAGTTGTCGACCAGGATGACGACGGCTTTGGGTTCATTTCCCCAGAAGGGAGCGGTTTGATGGTTTGCCAGAAATGGTCGTGCAAACGCTCCGGCGAGAATCATCAGCGCCGTAATGCGCAGCAGCAAGAGCAAAATCTGCTTGAGCCGCTGCGACTTATAGCGTTCGTTCGGCTCGAGCCGCAGAAACCGCATGGCCGCAAAGTGGAGTCTGATGGCACGGTTGCGTTTTATCAAATGAATAATGATCGGCAACGACGCGGCCGCCACACCCCAGAGAAAAAGCGAATTCAAGAACGAAAGCCCAAACATGTCTATCCCTTTCCACTCCGGTGTGTGAGGTAGCGAAAGAGCGCAAAATCAAGCGGTTTGGCCGTATTCAACAAGTGATAGTCGATCTGCATCTGGCCGCAGCCCTTTTTGAACGCCTCGATATGCTGGTTCAGTTTTCGCAGGTACGTGTCCCGCACAATGGTTGGGATCGCCATCATTTCCGACTCCGCCTCCATGTCGATAAATCGGGTCGCATTTTGAAACGGAAAATTGAGCTCGGTATCATCCATGACATGAAACACGATGACATCGTGGCCTTTAAAGCGAATATGTTGCAACCCTGCCAGCACGCTCTCCGGATCATCGAGCAAATCCGAAATCAGGATGGTCAAGCCTTTCCTGCTGATCGTCTCTGCGACCTGGTGCAGCGGCAGGGAGAGGTCAGTCTGAGTCCCGTGCTCAATCTTCTCCAAATAGCGCAGGATGGACAGCAGGTGACCGCGCCGATTGCGCGACGGAATGAACTGCCTGATTTCGTTGTCCATCGTCATCAAGCCAACCCCGTCGCGCTGCTGAAAAATCAGATAGCCAAGCGAGGCGGCGAGATACGAGCTGTACTCCAACTTGGAAACGGTGTCGCTGCCATAGCCCATCGAGGCGCTGCAGTCCAGCAGGAGGTGGCAGCTCAGATTCGTTTCCTCTTCAAACTCCTTGAGGTAGTAGCGGTCCGAGCGCGCAAAGACCTTCCAGTCGATAAAGCGAATATCATCGCCCGGCGTATACTCCCGGTACTCCGCAAATTCCACGCTGAAGCCGCGGTACGGACTGCGGTGCAGGCCGTAGATAAACCCCTCCACCACGGTTCGGGCACGCAGCTCCATCCCGGATATCTTCGACAAAATCTTCGGGTCCAAGAATCGTATCTGGTTTGCCATGGTCTCTGACAGGATTTGTCCTACATTCCCGACTTCGGCTCTGGCACAGTTTCCAAAAGGCGCCGGATAATATCCTCAGAAGTCACTTTCTCAGATTCAGCGAAAAAGTTGGTCAAGATTCGGTGGCGCAAAACCGGCAGCGCCAGCTCTTTGATGTCGCGAATAGAAACGTTGTACCGACCTTCTATGATAGCCCGAGCTTTGCCGCCAAGGATCAGGTACTGTGAAGCGCGCAAGCCGGCGCCCCAGCTCACCCAATTCTTGACAAAGTCTGGCGCGTTGCGGTTGCCAGGCCGGCTGGCGGCCACCAGACGAACAGCATACTGCGCCACTTGCACAGACAGCGGGACCTTTCTGACAACTTTCTGAAATTCAATCACCTCTGTGCCGGTGATGACGCGTTGCAGGTCGGGCACGTAATTCGAGGTGGTCGAGGTCACCACTCTTACCTCATCGTCCTCGTCGAGATAGTCGAGCACGATGTTGAACATGAAGCGGTCCAACTGCGCCTCGGGCAGCGGATAGGTGCCCTCGAGCTCGATCGGGTTCTGCGTCGCCAGAACAAAAAACGGCTCTTCGAGCTCATACGTGTTGCCGCCGGCGGTGACGCTGTGCTCCTGCATGGCCTCCAGCAGAGCGGCTTGCGTCTTCGGCGGCGTGCGGTTGATTTCATCGGCAAGAATAATGTTGGCGAACACAGGCCCCTTCACGAACTTCAGCGTGCGCCGGCCTGTGGTGCGATCCTCTTCGATGACGTCCGTGCCGATGATGTCAGACGGCATCAAATCCGGCGTAAATTGAATCCGTTTGAATTTCAAATCCAGTATCTGAGCGATGGTGCGAATCAGGAGCGTTTTCGCCAGTCCCGGCACACCGGTCAACAAGCAGTGTCCGCCGGTGACCAACGCCAACATAACTTGACCGATGGCGCGATCTTGCCCGACAATGATTTTTCTGAGCTCTTTGTAGATCTTCCGGCTGCCATCCCGCAACTTTTCAATATACGCCAGGTCTTCCGGCTGCTCACCTCGTGTGGTGCTTTCTAACATCGTCTCTCCGTTCTTCTAATTAAAGTATTGTCGGTAATTTCTTTGGATCACTCGTTTGCTGAAAAAACCGTCATTTGAGCTTCGCTCGTCATTTGTTGTCATTTGCCTTGCGGGCGTCATTGAGCAAGCAAGGACCAAATGACGCCCGCAAGGCAAATGACGGCGCGAAGCGCTAAATGACTTTTTTCGCAGCGAAGTCTGCGAAAAAAAATCGCCGCCTAATGCGTCAACGCATAAATCACAAAATTGATCCCTAACTTGTACGCCTCCGCCGCATAGTGCGCCGGGTAGCGCGGGTCCCCGGTGTGCTCCCAGGCGTCGCCAATGTCCATGTTGCGAATGACCAGGACCATCAAGCGGTCGTTGTCGTCGAAGATTCCCATGCATCTCTGGTGGATGCCTCCCTTTTCATGCGTGCGGCCGTTCAAAACCGACCCAAGGCCGGGAATTTGTATCAGCTCATCAAAGTCATAGAAACAGTGGAAAATCGGATGGTCGAGCGCAATGTCGACGATATGACGGTCCGGAAAAACCATCCGCATTTGCTCAACGAAATTCTGCCATTCGAACGGGCCGTGGAAATCATCGACCATCAGAAACCCGCCACGCAGGAGCCACTCTGCAAGGGTGTCGGCTTCGGTCTGCGAGAGGGACATATATCCGACTTCCACCATGTAGGCGAAGGGATACTGAAAGAAATCCGTATCGAGCAAAGTCAAAGAGACCGCTTTTTCAGCCACATTGAGAGCGGTCCAGTTGCGCAACCCCTTCATGAAGTTCTCCTCGGCGGTAGGATAGTCGACAGTCCAGCTCTGCCAGCGTGGCCCAAAGTAGTTGCGAATCCGAAAGTTGACCCCGCCCGAGGTATACTCGACGCGCACAAAGGTAAATTCATCGCCGTGACTTCCCTGTGCCCTCGCCTGCTGTTGTAACATCGAGATAATCAAAGCAAGCAGCAAGAAAAAAATCGTGTGATACCGTCCGGGTTTCATAGCTGTCAAAGAGGCTTAGTGCGTGTAAGAGTAGATCAAATAGTTGATGCCTAGTTTGAAAGACATGGTAGAAAAATCCGGTGTCGACTCCGGGAGCTCCCAACCATCACCGACGTCGTTATTAAAATTGATCAGAACCATCATGCGTCCGTTTTCATCGAAAATACCCCAGTACTCCGGCAGCACTTGCAGGTAGGGCGTCGGTGCATGGATATCGCGCAAATCAAAAAAGCAGTGGAAAATGGGGTGATCATCCTCGAGCTTCCTGAGCGTGCCGTCCGGCAGCACTTTGTGAATTTCGCTGAGCCAATTTTGCCATTCAAACGGCCAGCGGAAATCATCCACCATCAAAAATCCGCCGCGGAGCAAATATTCTCTGAGATTGCTCACCTCCTTCTCAGATAACGTCAAATACCCGATTTCGCAGGCATAGATGAAGGGGTATTCGAAGATTTCATCGTCATCGAAGTGCAGGACTTTGTATTCTTCCGAAATCTTAATATTGGTGGCGGCCTGAATGGCGACGTAGAGATTCTCCTCTGCTTGCGGGTAGTCGTGTGCCCACAGCGGCGCGTTGGTGGAAAAGCCGTAGCCGTACCGCCGGTTGTTGTCCGTCCAGCGGATGCGAACAAAAGTAAAGTCATCGCCCTTGGCAGGCTGCGCCATCAAGCCCTCCGCCACCTGGCCGAAAAGCAGGAAAGCAAGCCAGAAAATCAACATATTTTGTTCTGAACGCCTCATCTTGCATTTGGCTCCAGGCTTGCCAATAGAATCTCCTGTGCGCGTTCGTAATCTGGCGCAATTTCCAGCGCTGCCAGGGCAGACTTTTTTGCCTCGTGTTTGCGACCGGCTTTCAGCAGCGCGAGGGCCAGATCACAGTGCGCGCCAGCCATGTCTTGCGGTTGTGTCCGGAGATTGATTTCCAGCTCGCGGATGGCAGCTTCATACTCACCTTTTGCCTCATAAACGCGGCCCAAACGGCGGTGAATGTCCGATTCAAACGGTGCGATGTAGAGCGCCTTGCGCAACGCTGCGATTGCGCAGTCATAATCTTTGCCCTGCTGGCACAACTCTGACAGGAATTGCAGCGTCTCGAGGTTTTTGCCGTTCAAGGAGGTCAGCACCTCGAGCTCCGCTATCGCTTTGCGGCGTTCGCCCAGCTCGACGTAAATATCTGCAAGCACCCGGTAGGGATTGTTCTTGTCAACATAGGCGGGAAAAAGCTGCTTCGCTTTCTGAAGGTAGGCAATGGCCTTTTTGTAGTCTTTCTTTTCCTTCTGATAAAGACCAGCCTTGAAATTCAAGAAGGGGTTGTTCGGTTTCTTGCTCACCTTCTTTTCCAGTGCTTCGGGGCCGATGTTAAGCTCATGTGGATCATAGGAATAGTCGACCCTGTCCAGTTTGTATTTGGTTGTCACGTAGCGTCTGAATTCCTTGTCGAACCCATCGATATCTTTGCCAAACACCGCCTCGATGACTGCGGGGGTCTTCAAACCTGATTTGAACACCGGGAACATCTTCACCAGCTTATCATGGCCATATTGGGCCACGATGAACTCCACCAGCAGCGAGGCCTGAAAGTAAGATAACGTCACCTGCCCGGGACTGGTTGGACGATTGAAACCAGAGTCCAGATCCTTCAAAGGCAGGGTCCGGTTGTGGGTGAAGGCCATGATAAACGGCCAGTCCATATTCATGCTCCAGTATGGACGCGCTAACGAGGTTTCATAAACCGCAATCCCCTCTGCCAGCCATCTGGGAATGCGGTTGGCCGTCAACCGCAAATGCGTGACGTGCACCAGCTCGTGCCATAGCGTTTCTCCCCAGACGAAGTCTCCCTGTGACCGCGCACGCGGTGAATCCATGGCCACAACGTTGCCAAAACAGATTCCGAGAAATGCCTGGGCACCCGGCAAGCCAAAGCAGCGCACCGCGAAATCATCGTGCGAGGGGAATATCTCCAGGATCACTTCCTCGTCTGTCTCGATGGGATATTTCTCGAGCAGCGCTCCAAAGCTCTCGTCAGCAAGCTCTGTCGCATAGGGTGCCAGCACCGGATCATCCCGCTCATGGATGCGAAGCGTCAAGTGCTTTGTCTGGTGGTTTTTGTATTGAGAAAACTCATCGAACAAGGTGAGCAGATTTCCAACATATTTGTTGTACGGATCGCGGGCAAATGATTTTTCCAGCTCTTGTCTGGCCTCAGTCTCTCGACCCAAACGACTCAAGCTGGTACCGAGGCCGGCATGAGCAGACCAGTGCTCCGGATCGAGCAAGAGAGCCTTGCGGTAATACTCGACCGATTCCTCGAACAAATACCGTTTGGCCAGAACCTCCGCAATTTGGTAGTACAGCTCGCCGTATTTCGGCGAGATCTCCAGCAAGGCGACTTCTTCTTCTTTGAACTTTTTGTCGTTGTTCAGGAAATAATAGGCCACGGCGCGCAGGGTGCGAGTCGTCAGCGAAGCGGGATTGATTTGCAGGGGTTTTTCCAGCTTCTGCAGCCCCTCCTCGAACCGCCCCAGAGTGATTTGAAGTTCGGCCAGGAAATCGTGCGCCGGCACCAGATTCGGATTGATCCGCAGCGCTTGTTCGGCTGCCTGCGTCGCCCGTTCAAAGCTCGCAGCCCGGAACGCTTTGGCCAGGCCGAGATGGGCCTCGGCGATGTGTGGATTGATCTTCAGGGCATCTTCAAAAATGGACTGTGCATCGGCGGTGTTGTACTTGGACAACATCAACTCACCCCAGGCCACAAACGCCTGCCACAAATTGGGGTCCGCTTTGGTGGCCTCGAAAAAAAGCGTGTTGGCGTCGCGGAAGCGTTCCAGGTAAACGCATGCTTGTGCCGTCAGACCAATTTCATCCGGAGATAAGTTACGACGCATGCGGTAGGTGGTGATAAAGTATTGCAGCGTTGTTCGGGCCTGCTTTCTCTCCCCCTGTTGCCATTGCATGACACCCAGCTTCAAGCGCGCGGGCAGGTAAGCTGGGTCAGCAGCGATACCTTGTTCATATCGGATTCGCGCTTCATCATAACGACCCGTGTGCTTCAGAACATCTCCCAGCAGGGTGAGTCCTTCCGGGTGGTTCGCAGAGACCGCCAGCGCCTTTTGGCACACCTTCTCTGCTCTCTCATAGTTCCCGACCTGCAGAAAGACTGTTGCCAATCCGACATTCGCTTCCGCAGCAACAGCCTCGTTGCTGGCGAGTCTTTCGTATTGGCTAATCGCCTGTTCATACTCACCCTTGTGGAAAAGCCTGCCGGCCTTTTGAAGCGCCTCCTGGTCTGACGGCGCAAAAGGAACCGCCACGCGTATTGACGTAAGGCAATATAAAACAAAAAATAAAGCGGGCCTTTTCAACTCGTCTCTAACTCCGGTGATCATCTAAGAAGAACATTGCCAAGATCGCAAAAATTCCGTCGAAATGAGCGGGAAGGGCTTTCTAAATACCTACATTTCTGGACAGCAATTTGAAGAAAGCGATACGGAGCATAATGATGATACGGCCTCACTTGTAACTTGTTCCTGAATTTGATGTTAAGAATTTTGCACTCAAAGGCAAAGGCCCGGACGTACGAAAACGCTGTGAGAAAATGTGCAACCAATCTTGGCGCCGCGTCGTCCTACCTAATGAACAAGTGAACGGCTGTTCAGGAATCAAGCCTCAAACAACGATCACAAAACAAACATACTCTGGAAGCAGATCATGAACGGACCAGCACGAAAAACCCGGCACCCCCGTCTCTCGTCCCACGTCTCACGTTTTGCCATTATTTTTGCACTGCTCCCCGTTTTCTTCCTGAATTGTGGCCGGCAAGGCCCACGCGCCTACGGAAAAAGCGGTGACGGCTGGATTGGCGTCTACGTCCAGGACATCGACAAAGAGCTGCGGAGCTATTTGAACCTGAAATCGAGCCGTGGCGTCCTCGTCAACTCTGTCGTCGCGGACAGCCCGGCCGACGACGCAGGTCTGCAAGAGGAAGATGTGATCATCCGTTTTGACGGCAAACCCGTTCGAAACACCCGCAGGCTGACACGCGCAGTTAGAAAGGCGGCTCCCGGCGAAAAAGTAAAGATGGAGATCCTTCGCGATGAAAAGAAGAAGAAGCTGACCATCAGAATCGGTGAACGACCGCAGAATTACACCAGGGAGCGTCATCGTTGGCCCGGGGCCCCGATACCGCCACGTTCCTTCTCCTTCCATCTCAGCCGGCCCTCTCTCGGCATACACACCGCCGACTTGAATGACGACCTGGCTGAATACTTTGACATGGACGAAAGCGAAGGCGTGCTCATCCTTTCGGTTGCCGAGGACAGCCCGGCCGAGGACGCCGGACTCAAAGCCGGCGACGTCATTCTGAAACTGGCGGACGAGCGCATTCGGGACCGCGAAGATTTGCTGGAGGCGCTGGCAGAGTTGGATGAAGATGAGAAAGTCGAAATTGAAATCAAACGAAATGGGAAAAACAAGAAGCTCAGCGTGGAAATAGATGATGAACATTCCTACCACTTTGACAGAGAAAATCTGAAAGGCCTGAAAGATGACCTACGAGAGTGGCGGCACGATCTGAATGAGTGGCGATTTCATTTTGACCGAGACGAAATCGAAGACGAAATACGTGCTCGTCTCGAGTTGGATCCTCCCCTGAAATGATCGATGCGGAAATAGAAAAAGAACTGGAGCACCAGTTCAAGTCTTTCGAAGATGACCTCGAGCGGGAGATGGACAGGTTGCACGAAGGGCTCAAAAGGTGAACAGTCTGATTCTGGCCCGGTGAAGAAGGCCGGCGCTCAGCCCTGGTTGCGCATCTTCAATTTCACAATCTCCTCTTCCGAAAGGCCCGTAAGGTCTGCAATAACAGAGATTTCCATGCCTCTGGCAAGCATGTTTTGGGCAACGTCACGAATCCCTTCTCTTTTGCCCTCATCTTTCCATCCTTTTCGTTCTCTCTCAATGGCGGCTTCTAACATAGATCTCACCTCCTCTTTTGATTTGTAGATTCTTTCAAGAGCCTCATAATCAATATCGTCCCTTCGACCGGAATGGGCCAATTGCTTGAACCAGTTCAAAAAAAGTGAAACGGCTTGCTTGTCTTCTTGATTCTCAAATAGCCTTATCAACTCTTCCTTTAACAAACCGGTTTCGTAGAAAGATTCAGCCAAAAACAAGGACGATACAATATTTCTGATTTTGAGCAACTCATCTTTGTCATATTCATTGATAGCTATCTTGAAATATCTAAAGTTCAGAGCAAAATCACCCAACAGCTTCGGCTCGTCGAGCAACTCCAGGGTGGTAGCATGAGAATACAGATATATGAGTCCTTACCTCTCACTTGCACTTTGTAGATAACGTCGCTTTCTGTCTTCTTGTAATCCTTGTCTATGAACGATTTCTGCAGCCGTTCGCAGGTATCGAAATCTAAGTCGCCGACCCACGCCTCGTTGACAAAGCTTTGAATCAGTTGCTGAAAGATGACCTTGTTTGAGAATAGGCGTCCGTATCCTCTGTCGTAGATCTCCCGCATGTCTAAATTAATGATATTTTGGGTCAAATTTCAAGGGCAAAATTCGAAGTTTGACCAAAACAAGCAACACGGTCGTGCTGTAGCGCGTGACTCTGAAGTGTGCTTTCTGAGGGAGTTAGCCCGAACCGATTCTCACGTCGTTGGCCTGATGAGCGGCAAACTGCAAGGAATGATGGTCTGCCGTTGCGGGTTCTGGATCGAAGGACACCTATCTCCGTCGGCCTCGCCACCGGTAGTGTTAGCTCAATTGCCTCAGATGTTCCGGAGTAAACTGTGAAAGTGATTTCAGTTTGAGGTCTGCGATGTCGTATTTTGTCTCATGCCAAACTGCCGGCGCCGGAATGACCACCGTCTTTAGACGGGCTGCTTTTGCTGCGAGCAGCCCGTTAAACGAATCCTCAAACGCCACTGCTTCCCACGGGGCGAGATCCAGCCTGGCGAGCGTGGTGAGATAGATGGCCGGATGCGGTTTGCCGTATTGCTCGAATTCGGCCGAATGAATCACTTCAAAAGCCCCCTCGAGCTCAAGCCTCTTCAAGACAACCTGAATGATCTCGAAGTGCGTAGAAGAGGCGAGGGCAAGCCGAATGTCCCGCTCCTTGAAGAAATCCAGAATATAGCGCACCCCCGCAATCGGTTGCCCGCGTTCCAGAATCAGCTGCTGCAGCTCAGCGAGAATCTCGGCTTCCACCTCGTCTGGCGATTTGTTTTGCCACTTGAACTGCTCAAATCTCTGCTTCACCACTTCGTCAACGCGCAGGCCGGTGGTCTCGAAACACATCTCCTTTGTCAGGTGAACGCCGACCCGGGCAAAGGCCGTTGTCTGCGCTTCCTGCCAGAGCGGCTCCGAATCGATGAGAATGCCGTCCATGTCAAAAATCGCTGCTTTGAGCATCATCGCTTCATGATCGGTCATCAGTTCTGCTTCTCGTTAGATGCGGAAGTCCAAAAGAGGGCGCTGGAAGCGTCGAGCTCAAAAGAAGTTGCTCCACGCAAAGCCGTGTCATCCGCGAGTTCGGCGTTCAATCAATCCGAACCGCTCTGGCGTATTAACCCGGAAGCCACCTTCGGGGTCGCCAGCAGCTCTGCAAACAACTGCCACCGTTTCGCCGGATTGTCCGAGGTGCCGCCGTTTGATTCGACATAGTTCTTTACGATGTCCTGACCAAGATTGTAATTGATGACGTAGCTGCGGTATTTTTCGATAAAACTCACCCGTTGCTTCGCCCGATCGGGCGGCATGAGCGCATATTTCGTCAACCACTCTGCCGCCTGCTCGGCCGAAATCTTGCCATCCAGGTATTGCCGGGCGGCCTCGTTGCCGGCGTAGCTCAAACGAGTGACCATTTCATGAATCTCGTAGTATTTCTCTGTGTTCGCGGGATCGAGACCGGCTAACTTGAACAACACCTCGCGCTCGAATTCCACGCGCTCTTCGCCCGGGAAGGCGACCTCAATGCCATAGTTGGCGCTCCCTTCTGCAATCAAGGACTGTGGACTGAAGAGCGGGTAAACAGAAAACTCCATCCACTGCCGGCTGCGTACCATTTGGTTCTCGAGCAAAACATTGAAAACGTGATGGCCGGGATAGCCCTCGTGGCACGCAAGGTCAATCGCCCGGTCGATGTAAATTGGCAAATCTGTGTTGACCTGAATCAGGCTGAAGTGGTTGCCTTTGTACCAGTTGTAGCCAGACCAGGGTTTATGGGTGACATATTCCACCGTGAAATTTTCATTCGCTGGCAAGTCAATGTGTAGTTGCGTGCGCTTGCGCGCCTCAGAGATGGCCGCCTGAAAAACGGCATCCAGCTTCTCTTTTGGAATGACGAACTCCTTCTTGAAGGTCTCCAGCCGCTCTGACACGCTTCCCGCTCCCGGTAGCGCGCCATCGAGGTCGAGCAGCAGCTTTTCAAAGTGCTCGACGGAATGGTGCGGCGCAACCGCATCATAGAGCACTTGCGACTCCTGGTCGAACGTCAACTGCTTGCCGGCCAGTATGTCGATTCGGGCAGCGACTGCAATAAGCTGTTTCTCGAGAAAGGTCCGTCGCAACCGGTGGAGCGGGATGAGATCGTCCCGCTCGAGGTGATCGAGCTGCTTTTGCAGGTCCTCGATTTCTTTCCGCAGTCGCGTGACCGGGAATTCTTGCAGTTTTTCGTTCTCATCCGGTCGCCATTCTTCCGGACCGTAGTAGGCATCCACGTAATCGGGGTCGTAGAGACCTATTTCAAGTACCAACTGAACATAGGCTTCGGCAATGGTGTCCATACTGACTTTCTCACTTTTCGTATCGTCGGTAAACAAGCTCGTGCTGGCGGATCCGGCATTGGGGTCGCGGGTGCATGAAAAAAGCCAGAGTCCGGCCAACAGCCCGCACAGATAGCGCTGCTTCGACATGGTCAATTCCCTTATTTTCGTGACTTTATGACTGTTCAACCGAAGGCAACAGGGCCACCGATGTTGCTCCCTAACCTGGAGTATTCATCAATTCGTCTCAAAGGCGGCATGAGTCTGGAGTGAAATGCTTTAGCATTTCATGCAACAGCGTTATCCCAAAAGTCAAAAGCAAGCCATGATTTGTCATTCCTGCGAAAGCAGGTATCCCTAAAAATCAATGGGTTATAGATGCCCGCTTTCGCGGGAATAACAAGAAGAGCAGACCTTGTGGTCAGCCCCGTGCAACGCTGAAGCGTTGCACTCCGCCCCCCCATCCCGGTGACACTCGATGTCCTTGCAGTGTTCAACCCACAAGGACCTGCTCAACAAAATCCTGGCAATACCTCTTTATCAGCTCGCGCACGCGACGGAACTCCGCCATGATCTGCTCCTCGGTTCCAGTCGCCTTTGCCGGGTCGGGAAAATCATGATGAACCTTGCGCGCGCGCACTGGAAACACCGGACACCGTTCCCTGGCGTGGTCGCAAACGGTGATCACGTAGTCGAACTCGATCTGCCGGTACTCGTCAACATGGTTCGAGGTATGGTGTGAGATGTCGATGGTGTCCTCCTGCATCACCTGAACCGCGCGCGGATTGACGCCATGGGTTTCCACGCCGGCGCTGTAAATCTCAGCCTTGCCGGCGCAGAAATGGCGCAGGTAGCCCTCGGCGATTTGGCTGCGACATGAATTACCCGTGCACAAAACGAGTACCTTTTTCATATTTTCTTCTCCATGAAGATCGCTGATTCAGGACAGAGCCGGCTGAATTGCTCATGGTGCTTGATCGGATCCGGAGCCTCATTCCTTGGCACGGTCACAAAGCCCCGCTTGGCAAAATAGCCTTCTGCGGTCGTGGTCAACAGGTACAGGTGGTGCACCCCTTGTCGGCGGGCGCACCTCAGGGCTTCCTGGTAAAGCTGGTCGCCAATCTGCCGGTTCCGGTAGGGTTCGGCCACTGCCAGCGAACGCAAAAGAGCCACCTCTCCATATCGTTCAACGCCAACGGTCCCGACGATTTGGTCCCCGTCAACCGCAACCAGAAATCCTTCCAACCCATGGTCGATGTCATCGACGGGTAATCCGGCACGTTTGATAAGAACTGCCACATCTGCGCAGTCACCGGGTGTGGCGAGACGCAGGGTAATGGATGGCTGAACCTCATGTTTCATGCGGGTTCTCTCCCAGTAGTCCCTGACGAGTTCTTTTCTGTCACTTTTTGGCAAGACTTTTTTGTGGCACACTTTTTTTCGAGTTTCGAGTTTAGGCGCTGAGTTGTAAAGTCTTGACGTTTTTGGCAAGACTTTACAACTCAGGGCTGCTGATGACGCTATTATGTAAGTTACAGCGACAATTTTTTTCTAGACTTTTCAAAAAACCTTTTTGGTTCCGGCTTGTCCGGGTTAGGAGTTTGCCTGTCAATCCTGTCTCCTCTGTCCCGGCTTCTCCGCATAAACGGTGATACTATGAATGCCGGGATTCAGTTCTCTGAATTCTGAGATTTCCTGTGGCGACAGGTATTTGGCCAGGAACTGTTCTGGCAGATCGATCTTGCGCTCCTGCTGAACCACCACGTTGACAAACCCGGCGGCCTCGATAAGGGCCAAATACTCATGTTTTGGCAGGGCGCCGGCAACGCAGCCGGTGTAGACCGCAGCGGCCTGTTTCAACTTTTCCGGCAGCTCGCCGCCGGTAACGACGTCAGAGATACTGAAATGACCGCCCGGTTTCAGAATTCTAAATGTCTCCTCGAACGCCTTCTTCTTGTCCGGCACGAGGTTCAAAACACAGTTGCTCACCACCACATCGGCGCGATTATCCGTAACTGGCAGGTCCTCGATTTCGCCCAGGCGAAAATGGACGTTCTCGTAGCCGAGTTTTTCTGCATTCTTGCGAGCTTTGGCCACCATGGGTTCCGTCATGTCCACCCCGATCACCTCGCCTGCTTCGCCCACCTCGGCTCGCGCGACGAAGCAATCATTGCCAGCGCCGGAACCGAGATCGACAACCGTGTCGCCTTCCTTGATGTGTGCGAACTCGGTGGGTAAGCCACATCCTAACCCCAGGTCAGCGTCTACCACATAGCCCTGCACTCGAGAGTAATCATTAGAAAACACAGCGGCGTTCGCCGTTCTCCGGTCACAGCCGCACCCCGTTGTCTCCGCTGCCTGCGCAATCTCGCCGTACTTGTCCTTCACAACTTGCTTGATGGATTCAGAGGTTAACATGGCACTTTCCTTTCTTTTAATCGGTAAAACGCAATATTACGATAATTTGGAGAAAAAAATTTTTCAGCAACAATCCATAGAGCCAAACAGGTCCTGCAACATCGCCTTTGCCTTCTCCCACGCCTCTTTGTCGATGCAGTAGCACACCCTCGGCCCCTCGACTTCTCCTTTGATGATCCCGATCCGTTTCAACTCTTTCAAATGTTGAGACACCGTCGACTGCGAAAGCGGCAGCACATCAACGAGATCGCCACAAATACAGGTCTGCTTTCTAACCAGCTGTTGGATGATAGCGACGCGGGCAGGATGAGCAAACGCCTTGGCGAATTCTGCGATTTGATTCTGAGTTTCGTTGAAGACCTGTGTTTTTGTCAAGCCCATTTGGTTGATCAGAGGTTAAACATTAATCGTTATATCGCAATATAACGATAGTTGTTTCAAAACGCAAGTTTTTTTCTGCTAAAGAGATGTGGGAGAGTAAACTGTAAAAAAGATCCAGAAATGATCCAACACGGCCTGTGACCGTGTTTTTTTGACTAGCCTGGATAATTCATGAATTTCGCCCAACAAGGGGCAACAGGTAAGGAGTGAAATGCTTTAGCATTTCATGCAACGCTAAAGCGTTGCACTCCTCTTTGTCCCGTTAAGTTAGCCATAATCAAGCGCTTATATGAATACTTGCTAATCTCTTGTGAATAATCCAGACTAGGAATCGTCCGCCGGAAAAACTGCCAAATTACTTTTGCACAGACGTTAAATACCGATGCCAAGAAGCTGGCTCAACGCTTTCCAGCACCACCCGGTCGCAACCGTTGAAGTGTGCCAGCTTCCGCAGCCTTTGCATCAGTGGCCCGGCAAGGTCCCCGACCTCCGTGAACTCCGGCTCGAAAACCAGCCGTTTCACCACCAGCGTCTGAGTAGCGCGGTCAGCTTTTGGGTCTAGGCGCCCGACAAAAGTCCCCTGCCAGAGAATTGGCAGACAAAAATAGCCGTACTTTCGTTTCGGCGCTGGCACATAGCACTCAATCTGGTAATCGAAGTCAAATAGCTGCAGAACGCGCTTGCGCTGAATGATGGCGTTGTCAAACGGCGACAGCAACCGGAGCACACGCGACCGGCGCAGGTTCGGGATGGCGTTGAGTTTTTCCGCGGTCGTGTACCAGGTCACGTTGTCCCACCCGTGCACGCGCACCTGAACAACTTCCCTGGCGGCAAGCATGCGTTTCAGCTCAGACTTGATTCCTTTCCTGGCGCCCTTGCGGTGATAGCCGATTTCAGTTTCGGTCGCCAGCCCGTTCGCCTGGATCGCCCGCTGGATCAGAAAGCGGTAATATTCCTCCTTTGAAGGCACCGTGGTGTCGATGCCGTCAGGCAGCACGCGCTCTGGTAGATCATAGACTTTGTGAAAATTGTTGCGCCGGGTCACCATGAGTTTGCCCTCGATGAAAAGCTGCTCGAGTGCCCTTTTCGCAGGCTTCCATGACCACCAGGCGCCCGGGGTGTGGTTTTCTGGCGCGGCGAAATCTTTGGCCATGAGCGGGCCTTCACTCTTAAAGCGGTCCAGGAGGTTCTGCATCAACTTTTTGTCCGGCTCGTACCAGTGTTTTTCTCCGGCGGCGATGGCCTGCATCCGAGGCAAGCAGAAGCGGTAGTCTTCCATCGGCAGATAGGCCGCAGCGTGACTCCAGTACTCGAAGATCTGCCGGTCTCTGACCTGCAGATCGTTCAACATCTCTGGTCGGTAACCCGGGACACGGGACCAGAGCGTATGATGGTGGGCACGCTCCACCACGGAAATGGTGTCGATTTGCACATACCCGAGGTGCCGGATGGCCGCGAGCGCGCCGGCTTTGCCGCTGCCAAACGGTTTTGCTCGCAACAGACCCTGGCTGGCCAGGGCGAGCTTTCTCGCTTCAGAAACGGAAAGGGTCGTTTTCATCTCAGCGACCTTCTCACTCCGCTAACCGTTTGCGCGGCAACAAGCCATCGCGATTGGCCACATGGTATGCAATCGAGGCCAGGATGACGGCACTCTGCTTCAGGTCATCTTCGATGACGTAGTCGTAAACGTCCAGGTTCGAGTGATGTGTCACGGTCATGTAGTTGAGCGGGTCCTGAATGAATTGGAACGCCGGCACGTTCAGGGCGTCGAACTGCTCGTGGTCGGTCCAACTGGCGTTTTGGATCGTCAGCGTGGTGGCGTCCAGGTAGTCGAACGGCTCCAGGTAGGCCTTAAAAACAGGGCGAACCGCTTCATTCCCCTGCAGGTAGATACCGCGTATTTTTCCGCTGCCGTTGTCAAAGTTGAAGTACGCAGAGAGGGTTGCTTGCTCAGCTTTCTTCTCGCCGGTGAGCCTATCCCCGACGTGTTGTTTGACGTAAGCCGATGAGCCACAGTAGCCTTGCTCTTCGCCACCCCAGAGGCCGACCCGAATCGTGCGCGCCGGGCGGACAGCGATCGCTTTCAAGATGCGCAACGCTTCCATGACCACCGCTGACCCGGCAGCGTTGTCCGTCGCGCCTGTTCCAGCATGCCAGGAATCAAAGTGTGCGCCCAGCATGACGATTTCCTTCCGCAGCCTGGCATCGCTGCCAGGAAAGTCCGCCAGGACGTTGACGTTGTACTGCGGCTCCTCGAAGAATTGCACTTGCAAATGCAGCTTGAGCTTCGGCCGTTCGCCCCGGTCCAACAGGCGCACAAGGCGGGAATAGTGTTCATTCGCCACCACAAAGTAGGGCGCTGGCTTGATCTGGTCTTTTTTGATGAAGTAGGTGCCGCTGACATGCAGGATGCCGTGGTCATAACGACTGGGCTCGATGAGGGCGGCCACCCCCTCATCGAGAAAAAACTGGTGCCAGCGGGTGGATTCCTGCTGCCTGGTGGCATTATCCCGTACACGTTCGCTAAGAGGCTTGCTGGCCATATGACCGATGTGCGTTTCGGGCACAGGCACGAGATTTTGCTCAGCCTCTGCCAGGGTTTCATCGCTGAACCGGGTCGTGAACGGCGTGAGCCACGGTTCCGAAGGTTCGTTGCGCCCGAGCAGGACGATTTTGCCTCTTAACTGGCCAGCGTACTGCTGCAGCGAATCCAGATCGAGGTGCTCGAGCAACACCGGCACGCCAATCACCTCGCTATCCGTGCCCGCGACCCACGCCTTCGGCCAGGCCAGCAGCGGCATGTAACGTGGCTCAACCATCTCGACGGAGAAGGACCGGGCTTCCCAGCCACGATAGTTCTCGTCAAAGGACTCCAGCCGGGACGTCAGCCCCCACTTCGCGAGCTGGTCCCGGGCCCACTCGGCAGCTTGCCGGTAGCCGGGCGTGCCCAGCAGTCGCGGTCCATGGACATCAGTGAGGTAGCTCAACGTTTCCATGACCTGGGAATGCTGAAAGCCCTCCTCCTTGATGCGGCTGATAATGCGCTGGTCGACCTTTTCCTGGGTCAGACCACTGCTTGATGCAAACAACAGGACGATCAAAAAATACCGGTGAAATGACCTCATGGCAATCCTTTCATAAATTCACGTTTCGAGTCAGACTTAGTTAGATACGCTTGTCCATGCAGTTTTATTTCACTCGCTTGACGGTTGTCAAACCTGTCACCACCATAGCAATTTACGGCCACCCCGTCACATTTTCAAGCATAAGTTCCCATCTGGATTGGAAATAACGCTTCATCTCAGCATCGCTTCTCAATCGAATTGGCCGGAGGAAATCAGTTATTTCATTGACAAAGATTTATTTTAGTGTATATTTGTCAGTTCAGTTTGCATTGTTCCGGTCGTCTCAGAATTGCAATATCAAGACATGTGTGGAAGGTTGGGCGTGGGGTGAATTGTTGGATGAGTGGAGATGACGGCGAACCGCCACCGAGTATATGAAATGACGCCAATTTCAACCTGAAACTGCTTAATTCAAACATGCAAAAACAATTCCCTGGGCATCTTTGTCACTCCAGGAAACCAGCGGAAGGTCAGGCCGTTAAGTGCCCTCCCCCTGGCGCAAGCGAAGGCGTGCTTGAACCTCGGCCGCGCGCCAGATCATTCGGGAAGAAGGCAGGGTTGTCATTCCTGCCACTTTCCGTCCAGATGTCATGCATGCACTTATTGCGTGTGAGCATTGCCGCCCTTCTGCTGCTAGGCGGCGTTCTGTTCATC
This sequence comes from bacterium, assembly GCA_046757165.1. Lineage (GTDB taxonomy): Bacteria > Zhuqueibacterota > Zhuqueibacteria > Oceanimicrobiales > Oceanimicrobiaceae > JBHHXT01. The sequence goes on from JBHHXT010000005.1 coordinate 35,506, forward strand.
CCGCTCCATGCCCAGACCGTCACCCTGAAGATCATCGAGACCACCGATGTGCACGGAACCATTTTCCCCTACGATTTTATCAACGACAGGCCGGCGCGCGGCTCACTGGCGCAAGTGTTGACCTACGTCGAGCAAGAGCGCCGCAATGACGGGCAAGAGGTTGTTTTGCTGGACGCTGGCGATATTCTGCAGGGCCAGCCGGCGGTCTACTACTACAATTTTGAGAGAACAGACGTTCGCCATCTCTACGCCCGCGTGATGAACTACATGAGGTATGATGCCGCTGCCGTCGGCAACCACGACATCGAAACGGGACACGCTGTTTATGATAAATTCATCGCCGAGCTGGCGTGTCCCTGGTTGGCGGCCAATGCTGTGAGAACGGAACAGCCCCGAACCTCGTCTTTGGCAAAAAGAGGTGACGTTGGCCAACCTTATTTCGAGCCGTACACAGTCATCGAAAGAAAGGGCGTGAGAATCGCAGTGCTCGGCATGGTCACGCCCGGCATTCCAAACTGGCTGCCGCCGGGGATCTGGCAAGGGATGGAATTCCAAGACATGCTTGAAACCGCGCGGCTGTGGGTGCCAATCATCGTGGAAAGGGAAAAGCCGGATTTGCTCGTCGGCCTGTTTCACGCCGGCGGCGATTACACCTCTGGGGGGGCCACGGCCGACACCCCGCGCAACGAAAACGCCTCCGGACTCGTGGCCGAACAAGTCCCGGGATTCGACATCGTTTTCGTTGGCCACGACCATAGCGGCTGGAATCTCACCGTCACAAATCTGCATGACAAGGATGTCCACATTCTCGGCGCCAGCAGTTATGCTCGCGACCTCGCTGTTGCCACGGTCCGCATGAGGTTTGACAAAGAAAAACGGGTGTGGAACAAAACAATCGCAGGAGAGATCATCGATGTCTCCGGTTTCGAGCCGGACTCGATGCTCATGGCGAGGTTCGCCGCCGAGTTCGGGCAGATAAAAAAATACGTCTCCCGCCCGATCGGACGATTCACGAAGACTATCTCCACGCGCGACGCCATGTTTGGCAATTCCGCTTTTGTCGACCTCATTCATAGAATCCAGCTCGAATTGACCAACGCCGACGTGTCCATCACAGCGCCCCTTTCTTTAGACGCGACGATTCACGAAGGGCAAGTCTATGTCCGGGATATGTTTCGGCTTTACAAATATGAGAACCTGCTCTACACCATGCGGTTGACCGGCCAGGAGGTCAAGGACTTTCTCGAGTACTCCTGCGCCGGCTGGTTCAATCAGATGCGCAGCGCGGATGATCACCTGCTCAATTTCGCGACAACAGCGGAGGGCGAGCTGGCGCCATCCACGCGCGGCCGCACCCGGCTCAACGTCCCGATGTTCAACTTTGATTCCATGGCGGGCCTCGATTATACGGTGGACGTCTCCAGACCCGCCGGCAGCCGCGTGACGATTCACGCCATGTCAGATGGCTCCCCGTTCTTTCCGGACAAGACTTACACGGTGGCCATCAACTCCTACCGCGGCAATGGTGGCGGCGGCCACCTCACGACTGGCGCCAGGATTCCGAAAGCAGAGTTGGCCAGCCGTATCCTCTTCTCGACGCAAAAGGACCTGCGCTACTTCATGATGAAGTGGATCGAAGGCAAACAGACGGTGACGCCGGAGTCGTATGGCAACTGGCGGGTGGTCCCCGAAGATTGGTGGCAAGCTGCGAAGACTCGGGATTTCAAATTGCTCTACGGGGAAAGACAGCCATGATTCCATATTTTTCGAAAATTGAAACCGATCCGACACAGTTTTTAACTGTGTCTCTTCAATCTGATGTAACATTATGATTATAAAGGGGCTGTCCAAAAAGGTTCCTCGTGCCTGTCATTTCGAGCGAAGCGAGAAATCTGTTCGTGCAGGAACTTCGATGTAAGTAGTTGTTTTCGTGAGTCCTACGATTGGTGTCTTGTCAGATTCCTCCCTTCGGTCGGAATGACATTTCTGGTCTCTTGGGACAGCCCCAAGATCTTTAACCGGACACTACTGGTCAGAGACCGTGGAGGTTCGGTGCCTGATCATAACAGACGCTGTTCACACAATTGCACAACGGCAACCAGGGCAGTATGCAGCTCAATGATCTGAAAGAAATCCTCGACCGGGGTCTGCTCGAACAAGACCAATTCGATTTTCTGCACAGAATCACCTCCCGGCAGATCATTTCACTCTTCTACGAAATCCGCACCGTGCTTTCTGTCGGCGTGCTGCTGTTCACCACCGGCGTGGGGATTTTGATCTATAAGCATACCGGCAAGATTGGCCACACGGTCAATCTCGCGTTGCTCTCAGGTCTGATGGCCGCCTGCTTCTGGTACGCATCTAAGCACCACCGGCCTTTCTCCCGGGCTGAGGTGGCCAGCCCGACACCTTACTATGACTATGTCCTGCTGCTGGGCGCGCTTCTGTTTGTCACCATCGAAGGCTACCTGCAGACGCTCTATTCGATCTTCGGCCACCAGTGGGGACTGGCGGCGCTCATTCCGGCCGTCCTGTTCTTTATCCTGGCCTACCTGTACGACCACCGCGGCATTCTGGCGCTCGCAATCACCGCCACAGCCTCTGCAATCGGACTGGAGCTCTCGGCGGCTAACTGGCTGAGAAACAATGTCTTTTCTCAAGAGGCGCTCATCGCTCCCGCCATCGCACTGGGTGCTGGTTTCATCGCACTGGGCTTTGCCCTGAATGGCATCCGTTTGAAAAAGCACTTCACCTTCATCTATCTGCTGTGGGGCATCACGCTGCTTTTGACGGGTTTGCTTGCTGCGCTGATCGCATTTGAGCCAAAAGGCTTCTACAGTCTGGTCCTGGTGACTGCGAGCATCGCGGCGATCGCTTATGCGCTGCGAACCCGAACCTTCGTGTTCTATCTCTACGGCGCAATCTTCGGCTATATTGGATTGACTGTGTTGATCGCCTTGCAGGTCGAGCTCAACGGGGGATTCTGGTATCTTTATTTCCTGCTTTCCTGTGGCGGACTGCTCTATTTCATCCAGCGCTCACTGAGATCATTTCGAAAGGGATAAACCTTGCTGCTGTACGACCGGACTGCTTTGCGAAATCTGACCATTCAAAACGAAGCCACCCGCTGGCACGACAGCCAGGTGATCTCGCAAGAGCAGATCGAACAAATCCACGCCCAGTACCCTTGCGACTTGCACAGACCGAATTTCTTCATTCAGGTCACGTTATTCCTGGCGACTTTGGTGACGATGCTGGCGGGCTGGGGTCTGATTTCCTTGTTCTACTTCGATGTGAAAGGATTTGGCTATGGGCTACTCCTGATATCTTACGGGACCGCTGCTTACAAATTCCTGGAAGAAATCATCATCAAAAAGAAGGGGTTCTTTCGCGCCGGGCTGGACGATGCGCTGATCATTTTTTCCTGCGGTTTTATCGTGGCCGGACTGTTTTGGCTGCTGCATGCGAGGTTCTCCTCGCTGCCGGTGCCGGTTTATTTCCTGATTGCGCTGCCAGTCCTAGCCTGGTTTGCTGTCAGGTTTGCACACCCGGTCATGACCGCGGCCATTTTTTTCGCATTCTTCGCCACTGTTTTTTCGCAACTGCTGGAGCTGGGCTTCCGGGCCAGGAGCGTGCTGCCGTTTTTGATGATGCTTTTGTCTGTGCCGATCTACTGGTCTTCGAACCGCGCAGCGACCGAGCAAAGACTCGAACCGTGGCATCAAAATCTGCTGCTGCTGAAAGGCATGAGTTTGGTGATGTTCTATCTCGCCGGCAACTATCTGGTCGTGCGCGAGCTGAGCGCAGGGCTGCTGGCTATGCCTCTGGCCCCGGGCGAGGACATTCCGCTTGCCTTCATTTTCTATGGCTGCACGGCTTTGATTCCGCCTGCCTACATCGTTTATGGCCTGAAGACACGGGATGTGCTCTGCATCCGGATCGGACTCTTTGTTCTCGCCGCTTCTGTCCTGACGCTCGAGTTTTATGTCAGTCTGGGCCCGCCGGAATTGACGCTGACTGCGGCCGGCGCGCTCATGATCTTGCTTGCTGTCACCTGCCTCCGGCTGCTCGACAAACCGCTGAACGGGTACACGCGCAAGCACTTGCTCAGACGAATGGCTGAAAGCCTGGACGCGGAAGCCTTCCTGATTGCGGAAACGATGGCCGCCACGCCGGAGACACACCCACCTGTCAAGGGGACGAAGTTTGGCGGCGGCGAATCAGGCGGTGCCGGAGCCGAAGGGGATTACTAGGTGACAGTCCCCCATTTTTTGTCAACGACGTAGGGGCACCCCTTGTGGGTGCCCGGGGTAGGGCGGTGGACAAACCCCCGGCGCGCGGCAAAGGGCAGGCACAAGGCCTGCCCCGACCTTACCATTCTTGAATCATCATAAAATGATTGAGACATAAACCCAAACGAACAGGAGGTTACTTTGCAAGAGTTGTTCAGCAAAACATTCTACAGCAACACCGTCGGGGATTGGATCGTCGCCGCGCTCATCGTGCTGGCAGCCCTGGTTTTTGGCAAAGCGCTCTACTGGCTCGTGGGCAACGTCGTCAAGAGAATGGCTCGCAAAACCAGCACAAGACTCGATGACATCATCCTCGACATGGTGGAAGAGCCCATCGTGTTCGCCATCACGCTTCTCGGCATCTGGAACGCGCTGCAGACGCTGACGATATCGGCGTCTCTTCAGGAATGGATCGGCCGGGCATACTATGTCCTCATCATCTTCAACGTCGCCTGGCTGCTCACCCGTCTGTTCGACGCCCTGGTCGATGAGTATCTCGTACCGCTGGTCAGCAAGACCGAGGGCGATCTCGACGATCAGCTCCTGCCCATTGTGCGCAAAGCCACCAAGATTGCCGTCTGGACCATTGCCGTCATCGTGGCGCTCAACAACGCCGGTTATGACGTAGGGGCGCTGCTCGCGGGGCTCGGCATCGGTGGTCTGGCGTTTGCGCTGGCGGCCCAGGATTCTGTTGCCAATCTGTTCGGCGGCTTTACCATCTTTACCGACAAGCCCTTTAAAGTCCATGATCGCGTCGTCGTGAACGGATACGATGGCTACGTGCGTGAAATCGGCATCCGCAGTACACGCATTCAAACGCTGGATGGCAGGATGGTGACCATCCCAAACTCGGCCGTCGCCAACAATGCCATCACAAACATTTCTTCTGAGCCTTCAAGAAAGATCGTGCTCAACCTCGGCCTCACTTATGACACAGACCCCAATCGCATGCAGCAAGCGATCGACTTGTTGCGTCAGATCGCTCACGAGAACTCGGATCTGATCGAAGACAAATTCATCATTTCGTTCAACGGCTTTGGAGACTTTGCGTTGAATATCATGTTTATCTACTACATCCGAAAAAGCGGCGACATCTTCGAAACGCAGACGAAAATCAACATGCAAATCTTGAGGAGGTTCAATGAAAACAAGCTCGAATTTGCTTTCCCGACGCAGACGATTTATACCCTTAGCGGTTCCTGAGCCCCATCTGAATCATGGCATCGCGGTCGAAAAATGGCGAACATGTCATTCTGGCCTTGCGCCGGAATTTTGTCGCGAGCAGGTCCAGTTCGAGGAGATCCGGGAATTTGGGGCAGGACCATCACGCTGGATTCCCAGAAAAACGAAGCGAACGATGCCGGGACTCGCCTTGCTCCTCGCGACCTTCCTGCCTTTCCTGCTTTCTGCTCAGGAAATGTCCTTCGAAGAGTACGACCCCCCGTCGACGCTGGTCGTGCCGCAGCACAAGGTCACGCGGGCAAAGTATCCCATCATCGACGTCCACAGCCACCTTTGGCGCACAGACGAGAGCTACCTGGATTCCGTGGTCGTCGATATGGACAAGCTCAACATCGCAATTCTGGTCAACCTGAGCGGTCGCGGATTCGATTTGATACGCTATCCGGACAGGCGGGATAGCGAGGCAGAAACCCGATTTCTCGACACCTTTCTGCAGAACACAAAGAAACATGCCGGCCGTTTTATCACCTTCACCAATATCAGCTACGTCGGCATCGATGAGCCGGATTGGACGGCGCGCACCGTCGAACAGATCGAAGCGGATGTCGAGCTCGGCGCCAGGGGGCTCAAGATCTACAAAGACCTCGGTCTGACGGTCAAATACGCGGACGGCAGACGGGTGCCCGTCGACGACCCCAAACTCGATCCCATCTGGGAAAAATGCGGCGAGCTTGGCATTCCGGTCCTGATCCACTCCGGTGAACCCGCCAGTTTCTGGAAACCGAAGGACAAGTACAATGAGCGCTGGCTGGAGCTCAAGCAAAAGCCGCAACGATACCGGGACCCGAAGATCTATCCTCCCTGGGAGCAGGTGATGGCAGAGCACCACCACGTCTTCGAGAAACATCCCAACACCATCTTCATCAGTGCGCACCTGGGCTGGCGGGGAAACGACCTGGCGAGTCTGGGAAAAAAGTTAGACGAGCACCCCAACATGTACACCGAAATCGGCGCGGTTCTGGCCGAACTCGGACGGCAGCCGCGGTTTGCGCGCCAGTGGTTCATCAAGTATCAGGACCGGGTGCTGTTTGGCAAGGATCTGTGGCGGCCGCAGGAATATCATGTCTATTTCCGCACGCTGGAAACCGCCGATGAGTACTTCAAGTACTACCGCAGACGGCACGCCTTCTGGCGGCTGTACGGTCTGGATTTACCGGACGAGGTGCTCGAGAAGCTCTACTACAAAAACGCCTTGAAGATCATTCCCGGCATCGATGTGTCGCGATTCCCGGATTGATTCTTATCACTTCAACATGCCCTCATGCCAATGGTCCGCCACGAGAGAATCGATGATCTGTTGTCCTCGATGTCCAAAGATCGGATGGGGCTGCAATGACAATTCGTCCGCCAATTCGATGGCGACTTTCGCCGGGGGCTCTCCGCTGCTTTGAGATCGCCGCAAGACCCTGAGCGCCGTCTGGTAGACAGAGTTCTGCCACTCTTTGGAAAGCTGTCTTGCAATGACCGGATCGTTTGTCACGCTCCCGTACTGTTCGTTGGCACAGTTGACGATGCCCATTCGGTTGGTCAGGAAGTCAGGCACGTACAGGATGCCCTGCGCATGCAGCGACTTATCATCACGATCAGCGTCCTCGAGCTGGTTGTTAGCGGCGCCGCAGATGATTTTCGCTTTGATTTTCGGAATGGTCTGCGGGTTCAGAATCGCGCCGGTAGCACAGGGGGCGAGGATTTCACACTCTGTCGCAAGAATGGCAGAATCCTCACGCGCAACGAGCCGGGCGTCTAATCTGTCCGCAGGGAACTGCTGCTTGGCGCGTTCGACCACGTCCGCGCTGATGTCACAAGCGATGATCTTCTCGACGTGTCTTTCCAGCAAAAAACCGATGAGAGGCGCGCCGACGTTGCCCATCCCCTGCACCGCAACCGTCTTGCCGGCCAGAGTGCCGCGGCCGGTAAATTCGAGCGCCGCCTCCATGCCTCGCACCACGCCCAGAGCAGTCGGGACAGACGGATTGCCGCTGCCACCCAGCGCAGGCGGAATGCAGGTGGTAAATCTGGTGGTCGAAAAGATGTTTGCCATATCGTCGACGTGGGTGCCAACATCTTCCGCGGTCACGTAACAGCCGCGAATGGAGGTGACCAGCTCGCCGTACTCGCGATAGATCGAGGCACGGGCCTCCACGTCGTGTGGGTCGATTTTCGGATTCCGTGCCATCACTCCTTTGCCGCCGCCCCACCAGATGCCGGCGAGGGCGTTTTTGCGCGTCATGCCTTTGGAGAGCCGCAAGCCGTCCCGCAGATAGGACTCCAGCGTTTCGTACTGCCAGTAGCGCACGCCGCCTGCGCCCTGGCCGCGCACGGTCCGGTGCACAAAGGCGCCTTGCAGCGTGTCATACCTCCGGCTGATGTGAAAAAAAAGGCCCTCGTGCTGCATGAAATCACGCCGGTCCTCCTGCACAAAATCAGCTACTGGTTGCAGCAGCGCATGAGAAGCTGTGACTCTCCTGGCTTCCGGATCGTAAACAAAATAGAAACGTCGCAGCCCCTCTTTTTGCACCAACTCCACGAATTCCTGCGGATGAAGGTCGAGGAGATCTCGAGATGAGCTCATGGTTCGATGGAGGCAACTCCTTCAGTTTTGTATTTAGTTCAGACTCGTTCACAGTCTGGACCAGCCGTGGGTCAACATGGCTAGCCGCCTTGGCCAGGTCAGAATTTCGAAGCAACATTCCCCTCACCATCTCCACGATCTCTGAACCGAAATCACAAGAAGACGCGCAGAACCAGCTCAGGCCAAACCCACCTCTGAAAACGAACAAGTTCGTTTTCGGTCTCCTCCCCGGAGGAGATTTACCCCGCTCCCCTCCCGGGAGAGGACAGGTTCAGACAGGTTCAGAGTCTGAACCAGGAGTGGGTCAACATGGCCAGGCTTTCTGATTGGTTTTGCTTTACCACGCTAATTGTATAGTAATCATTTCTAGTCAAAAAAACAAGCTCCGAGCCTCAGGCTAAAAGAAAGCCTCCTTTCCAAACCGTCTCAGCAAGAGCTGCGTGACCCTTCCCGGGTCAACCTCTGGCCGAATCAAGAGAAATGGCGTTGCCCTTTGCAGCAAGATGGTTCCAGCCGGGGCGGTCACGCTGACGGTCATTTGGTACGCGCCTTCGTCCAGATCGCCCGTGAAGAAGCCGGACGCTACACTCACCTCTTGCGCCAGCTCATGGCACAAGGAAAAGGCCGACTTGACGACTCGGCCGTTGCGGTCCAGAATTGAATAGGTGACCACCAGACCAGGCTGTTGGCTCGAGGTGAACCCGTTCAAATGATAAAGCTCACAGTACGCAAACACACTGTCGCTTTCCAAACCCACGACATGTGCGATGTTCGGGACGATTTCGCGGCCAAATTTGACCAGCATATTCTCCTCACGTGCCACTTTGATGGAAGTCGCGAGTTGGATGTCACTCATGGTTGGCTGAACCCCGGCGTAATCAGGGACGTGCATCTTCCTGCGCACAGTCAGGCGTCTGGAAGTTTCCTGATCTTCGACCTGCATCTGAATGTCATAGAGACCGGGCTCGAGTAGAAAAGTGAAGCGTACCACCCTAACGGGTCTGGGATCATCGATATCGTAGAAGCTGTCCACCCAGACCGAGTCGATGAATTGTCTGGACGCCACGACTTCCGCATTCACATCCCTCACACTCACCACAACTCGAAACGAGGCAAAGAAACGCGTTTTCGACTTCACGAATTGTAAGTTCCCGGTAGAAATATGGCAGAAAGCTTCAACAAATGCGTGCTTACCGTCACCGGCGTTGAAGGTCAGGACATCAAACGTGGTCAAGTACGTCTCCTCGTCGAGCCAGGCGTTTTGGGCAGAAGAATAGTCCGGCAAGGCAAAGAGAATCAGACTCAGAAAAACGACAACGAACAGCGAATGCGTCTGCTGCGACAATTGTTGGGGAAAAAAGCGGGCCATATTGTTTCTCCTTCAGATTTTGTGAAAAAAGACACATGAATCCGTCGAGAAAATAGAACGGGGCGCATCCCCGAAGGTGTACCGCGCCGATAAGATCGGAATACGAGTTTATAGGGCAGGAAGGAGCAGGGAACAGGGAACAGGGAGGAATGGACGAGTTGCTCAGGTGGTGTTTTTCTGGCTAAGGTCGCTTATTGCCTCATTTCTGAATTGTGAGGGGGTCATGCCTGCGTGCTTCTTGAACGCTGCGTTGAATGAGGAAATCGAGTTGAAGCCGACTTCCAGTCCAATCTCGGCCAGATTGAGATGGTGGTTGCGCGGGGCAGCAATTCTCCTCTTTGCTTCTTCCACCCGGTGGCTGTTGATGAACTCAAAAAAATTACAGTGCAACTTGTCGTTGATGATCTGTGAAAGATGGTGGCTCGGCATTCCCAGTCGCTTCGCAAGGGTCTGCAAATTGATCTCACTTTCCAGATACGGCTTTGCCTCGGCCATGAGCTGCTTCAGTCTGTGCAGATAGGCTTCCGCCTTTCCGGGCGTCAGGGAGGAGCGCTCATATTTTCTGTTCGGAACACGGGAGACCGTCCGGGTGCCAATGCCTGCGAAAACATCCGGACACAACAACCCCATATATCCCACCAGATAAATATCAAGCGCTATCAAAAGCCAGGTCAAGGCTTCGGTTTCCCTGCTCGGAATGATCAAGTGCGTGAGAGCCGAGACCATCCAGATAACGAAGACCGAGGTCATCAGGATTCCCAGCCAGCTCAGGCCTCGCTTGTCGAGCGCGGTCATCGAGCGCCGGATTCCTTCCCGGCTTTGTTTCAGAAGTCTGAAGAGGAAGGTGAGATAAATGGCAATCTGCAGCATGGACAGCCAAAACATGACAAGGCAGCGGACGCACGCGTACGATTGATGGTCGAGAATGTGTGCCTGCTTGATCTGGGCCGGACTCAAAAGATAAGGCAAATAATAAACCGCGCAGAGCAGGGCGGGCAGGAAATGGAGTAAATGTCTGGGCTCAAACTTGAAGTGAGCATCGGTGTACGCTTTCACGTAAAAGTAGAACAAAGGCGCAAAGAGGAAAATCACGGTCGGCATGACCTCATCGAAGTGAGGATATCGGTACAAATAGCCCGTGTCAGCCAGCGCCTGCAGGAAGGTGCCAAACGCCATCACAAGAAGCGTGGCAGCAAAAATCCGGTGCGCCACCCGGTTGCCCCGCTGAAGGCCCAGGAAAGCCAGGCCCAACAAAAAGCCATGCCCTGAGCCAACCAGAAGCAAAATCGACAACCAGTTGATCGAGAGTTCCATACACAATGCGGCTGATTACATGATCGAGATTTCAGGAGTTCTTACAAAGATTAGATCATACGCAGACTTGTGTAAAAAGTTCATGGCAAGAAAATGGTCAAGAATGACCGCCGCGGGATTTGTTCCGCCGCGGAATGCATCCCATGGCTCGGGTGTATAAGGACGCTGAAGCGCCCTGTTGGTGGGGTCGAGAGAAATCAGCGAGCAGCATCGATGATGGTTGCTCGCCTGAGCCGGGCGATTCATCGCCAGGCGGGACTCTAATTCGACCCATGTTCCGCAGTCAGCAGGTCTCTGGCTTTGTCGATTTCAAGTTGGAGCTGCTCATCCTGAAACCTGGCGGCTTCTTGAAAGGCTGCGCTGGCTTTCTCTGATTCGCCACTCTCGAGGTAGCATTTGCCGATGTAGAAGTGCGCCCAGGGTTTGATCCAGTCCGCCTCGACCTCCTCCATCCGGACGATTCTTTGGAATCTCGCCAGGGCAGACTGATAGGCCCCTTTGTCAAACATGGCCGTGGCGATATTGTAATTCATCTCGGCCAACTTGCTGCGAGAAAAGGTTCCGTCCCCATTTTGGGATTTGGCCAGCGCTCCCTGGTAGACCTCGATGATCTCATCGAAATTTCGATTTCGAGCCGCCTGTTTCAGCCGTGGCAGGGGTTTCTTAATCCGTTCCCGCGCCATCTTGTAGGCGTGTTTGTGGTCTGATCGCTTCACCCTTCGATAGTATTCAAGGGCGGTCTCTCGTCTGCCGAGCAGGTCGTAGCTCCGCCCCAGATTCAGGTTGGCGAGTGCAAAAACCCACTTCACGTTACCGGTGGATTGTGTGGCATATCTGAGGGAGTTCTGATAATGTGTAATCGCTTTCGGCAGGTCGCGCTGGTTGTAATAGAGATTGCCAAGCCGGAAGTGAGAGCTGATGACCAACACCGGGAACTGCGGCGCGCTGGTGTCTTCGACGAGGCGGCTGAGGGTTTTGGCCGCCTGGTCATTCATTCCCAGCTTCTGATAGGTCTCTCCAAGAAGCATCAAATAGGTGCCGTTTTCCGGATAAAGATCGGCAAGTTTTTCAAAATAGACCCGCGATTTTTGGTAGTCTTTTTCGATATAGAGGTGAATGCTGCCCAGAAATAACAACGCCTCCGCACGCGAATAGGTGCCATGCTCCGCCGCCAGCTCCAGCTCTGCCAGCCCCTTTTCCCGGTCTGCTTCGATTCCCAAAAGAAAGGTCACGGCTTTAGCAAATTTGGGGATCACGTCGGCATAGTAATGATAGAGACCCAGCCCAAGGTACGCATCATAATATTCAGGCTCGAGGGCGACGACACGCTCGAGATATTCGATGCCGTCGCGGCCATACCAGTATGCTCTGAGCCAGTTGCTCTCCCAGCCATGGTAGGTGGCCAGATAGACGTTGGCTGTGCCGAGATAAAAAAGGGCATCGAGTTTTTCCTCTTTCTTGCCAAGTTTGCGCTTTGCGTGCTCGATGGCCTGCTGCGAGAACTCGAGAAACTTCTTTGCAAATTTCTCATGGTGCTCTTCCAACTGGTAGCGGTAGTAATAGCTCACGGTCAACAGGAGGTACCCGTGGGGGTTGTCGGGTTCAAGCTCGATGAGGTCTTGAAAGGTTTCAGTCGCCTGGTCAAAGTGCAGGTTGTAGGCAAGCTCAATCCCCCGGGCCGTGAGCTCTTGATAATTGCGGTCAGAAGACAACGTTTGCGCAGGCAAAACCAAACCAACCACAAATAGGAATAAACTTTTTGCGCGCAATGGATGGATAACTGCGTTCCTTTCGACAAAGCGATGATGGGCAGTAATTTTGAATATAGTGAATCTTTGATTCTAATCAAATAGAATTCTTTGCAAAACAAAGGTGCCGGAACAGGAATCTTTCCCCGGGATAAGATGTTAAACTCAAAGAACCCATTTTCCTGGATAGAGACCATGTGCTGTTTTTACGAAGCCAAGACACTGAAGCTCAACAACAAAGACATCCCGACGGAGCCGACCGAGCAGCCGGACTTGATTCGCATCCGCACAAAGTTCGCGGGCCAGCGTTGTCCGGTATGCCTGGGATATGGCCGACTGAAGTGTCTCGACTGTGAAGGCGGGCGGGTTGCTTTTCTGGGCGGTTTCCAGCAATGCGGACGGTGCCTGGGGGCAGGGATCAGGGCGTGCGCGGTCTGTGAGGCCCATGGCTTCATCAGGCCCGCTTAACCTCACGCGCTCTCCGCTGAAGAGCGGTCAAGCAAACACGCCGATGGCGATCCAACACGGTCTCTGACCGTGTTTTTTTTACGAACGTGGGAGTGTCCAAAAAGTCCTGGCATGTCATTGCGAACTTTTTGGACAGCCCCACGGATCTTTGGCTGACAACTTCGAAACAAAAAGGTCGGGCAAGATCAGCGCGCAAACCGTATTGGGCCACGTTCGCGCTTATTTCTGTGTCATCTCCTCAGAGTAGCTTTTGTAAATCGTCGCGATCCAGCGTTCGGTCGAAATGAAACTCCAGCTCCACGATTTCCACTCCTCCTGCAAGCCATCCGTTTTGATCTCGTCCAAACTTCGACCCTCTTTCATCTTCTGGGTCACCAGGCTGGTGGTCTCCTGGAGCATGCGGTAGTTGGTCTGCAAGTCATCCTTTGTCGCCAGCGGTCCGTGACCCGGGATGATTTTCACATCATCCGGCAGCTCGTCGAGCACTTTCTTGACGTTGGCCATATACCCCTGCACCGAGCCGCCGCTATCGAGATCGACAAAGGGCAGGAGACCGGAGAAATAGTGGTCGCCCATGTGCACAACGTTCGACCCGGTGAAGTAGACCACGGCGTCGCCGTCTGTGTGACCTCGCGGGAAATGCAGCGCCTTGATTTCCTCGCCATTGAAATGAATCGACACGGACTGCTCGAAGGTCAGCACAGGCCAGGCGTCCTCAGGCTGGTCGCCCATGATGCGTTTGCGGACATTGGTGTGGGCGATGATCGTGCCATCCTTGCTGAACCCGATGTTGCCGCTGGTGTGGTCACCATGAACGTGCGTATTCAATATGTATTTGGGACTGTCGCCGCCCAGTTCCTTGATCGCTGTCTTGATCTTATCGCCGAGCGGCGCCATCTTGGAGTCGACCATGACCACGCCATCGTCGCCAACGGAAACGCCGATGTTGCCGCCGCTAAAGGCTTTCGAATCATCGCGGCCATGGATCATGTAAACGTTGCCCGCGACTTTGGTGGCCACGATTTCAATCTTGGAGGCATCCTGTTGAACCACAGCAAAACTGGCGCTCAACGCGAACAACCCCACAAAAATCATTAAATAAATCTTCCTCATGTGCTCCTCCTTATTTTGTTAAACGTAGGGTCAAAAGTTTGTTTGACGGTGCACGACTCTGTTCTGCTGTCTTCGCTTGCATCCCGGCCTCAAGAGACACGGCTTTAGCATTTCATGCAACGCTAAAGCGTTGCACTCCTCTTTATCTCTTTAAGATATGCATAATCAAACACTTATACGAATACTTGCTAATCTCTTGTGAATAATCCAGGCTAGTTTGTCTGTCGCCTGATTTCCTCTCGAATGATCTCCTGCACGATCTCTGGGTGTCGCCAGTATTTCACACGCCGCCCGTTGATGACCAACGTCGGCGTCGATCGGATAATTCCCCCGGTGTACTCGATTTCCGAGCGCACCCGGACATAGGTCCTGATGTCTTCCATCTCCCTCTCGAATTCGCGACGTGGCCAGCCATACTTTTCAGCCAGGTCCAGCATCAGGTCCCGGCTCAAGTTCTGCTGTTTCTGAAACAGGTCATCGTGGAACTGCCAAAACTTCCCGCGCCGCTGCGCACAAACCGCGGCCCGCGCAGCAAGTCCAGCGTACGGATGGATGTTGCCGCGGATGTAGCGGTTGATTTTTGGGTCCAGCGGGAAATTCGCAAAGACGAAGCGCACCTGGTCGCGAAACTCCCACAGCAGCCCGCGCAGGTGAAACGCAGCGTCGCGGCAGTGTGAACACTGGAAATCGCTGAACTCCACAATGGCCACCCGGGCCTGTGGATTCCCCCATACCGGTGCCTGCGGGTGCACCCGGACCGTCTTTTGTCCTTGTTGAAAATGGTTTTCGACCTCCGCCGCTACATCGAACTCGGGCAGTTTGAAGTAGCGCTTCTCGAGACGGTCAGCCAACACAACTCCGCCGGCGAACACAGCCACTGCCAGGACACCACAAAAAGCAGCACCTCGCAGCAATCTGAGACGCGGCCCGCCCCCACCCTCGCTGGCAAACACTCCCCGAAGGAAGAGCGGCAACTCTCGCAGACGAAAGCCGAGCGCCCGCATGAACAGCCAGAAAAGCGCCAGATTCACCAGATACATCGAGACGCAGACCGGGCAGAGTAGTTTCAGAACAAAGAACAAAGTGAACGCTTTATACCCGGTGAAGACAAGCGCCAACAAGGTGGCGAGCCCCCCAAACGCCAGCACGGTCCGGTCAGTGCGCCGGAAAATCGCCCACAAACCGATGCCCAGGATCAAGACGTAATAGAGTAGCCCCCACCATGCGACCGGCAGGCCCCGAAAAAAGGCATAACTGGAAGCAAGAACTGCATCGCAGTTGATCCAGGCATTCACCGAGCATGCGCTCGGGTCGACAAGCCCCCGCCAGCGAATGTAAATCGTTTGATAGGAGGCGTAGAGCGCCAGCGCCGCCCCTGCCAGGCTCACTGCCCCTAACGCCCAAGCAGGCCAACGTGCCGCCCGGGTGTCGAGTGCGGAAGGGGTCTCCCCCTCCCTGTCACGGCCTTCCGGGTTGCCAGAGGGGTCAAGATGTGGAACGGAATCCTGCTCTTTCTTCATTTTGAAATCGTATATGAGAAGTTAGACTGGATTATTCCTAGCGCGGCAAAGCCGCAATAAAATTATGAACCGCAAAGACGCAAAACTCGCAAAGGTTCCAATCTTAAGAGACGGGCTCTAACGATCAGTCAATAATCTATCGTATTTTGACCTTTGCGTTCATTGCGTCTTTGCGGTTTAGTTTTCTTGCAAGAAAATGCAAAAGTTCGGCGGTAATACTCTAATGCAGCAACGTTGCAAATGAATGGAACGCTGGATTTAACGGATTTGCACGGAACTGAATTTGGTCCGATCCGTGTTCCATCTTTTGCACTTTTAGACGGAGAACACGCAGCGTTCAGGTATTTTCAGCTATTTCCGCCGCCATCTGAAAAACAAACATTACGAAATATACAAGAAAGGATCAAATAAACAACATATTTTCCCGCGTTGTCGTGTGCCTATCTCGATTGCGTGAGACATAATCAAAAGGCCCCTGAAATCACAGGGGCCCTTTATGGGAGGAGGAAGAGTAATCAGAACATCGAATGAACTGGTCGTTTATGACGCCAAAATCAGTGCGATGTTTCATCGCCACCGGCTGATGAACGTCCGGCTGCTGGTTGGCTCTCAAAATGAATAGCTAATCTCAATATCGACAAGCGTATTTTGAGAATCCCCGCTGTTGTCCTTCTGGCTGCGGTCGTCATCCATGTTGGCGAGTACATTGAGCTGCCAGTGTTTCGACAACGGCCAGGTCAGAAACAGCAGCAATGAGTTTGTGTTTCTATCGGAATACAAATTGAACTGGTTGATATTTCCAGTCGGCGTGTCGGGATAGCGCCGCAGCAAAAAAGACTCCCGCAGGCTAAAAAGAATGCCATTGATTTCAAAAAAATCGACGGTGACGACCGGGCCGTACTCACGGTAGTTCTCAAAAGAAACGCTCACAACCGAGGCGACATCGACGGCGGTCAGGCGGGCGGCGGCCGGAAACGGCTCGTGTGTTTGCCGGCCATAGTGAACCCCGACGCCCACTTTCCAGTTGTCCGCGATTTTCAGATAGACCTCTGGCTCGATCTCCCAGTAGAAATCATCCGGAAGGCTGTTGACGGTGTGAAATTGATATTCGCGTTTGATGAAAGAACCCTCGAGCTTCATCCCCATTTTGGGACCGAAACCGATCTCCATTTCCCCAAGAAAGTAATTCTCCCAAAAATCCTGAAAGAAATGATCCACCGGCACGTTCTGATAATCACGCACGCGAAACTCGTTCTCGAGCGAATAATTGAACCAGCGACCGAGTGACTGCGACCAGCTCGCTTCCAACCGGTGCTCGCGGTAGTTGTTGATGTCGAACTCCGGGTGATTGCGCTGGACATTGCGATATCCCAGACTGAACAGAGAGCGGGCGCCGGGACTGACCCTGGCAAACCCACCGAGGGTGTTGTTGAAGTAGTTCGGGTAGGAGCTGTCGATTCTGGCGTAGCGGCGCAGCAAGAACTCCTCTTGCAACTCGATGGATAAGGGACCGAAGGAGTGGTTAAAAGACAGATAACTCTGATTTTGAATGTACTTGAGATCAAAATCCCGGTAGACGGCAGTGCCTTCGAAGCGATTCTCCACTTTCAGACGGGAGCGTGACGACAGATCGCCTGCATACCGCAAGGTTGCCTCGCCCAGAAGATAGTCGCGGCTGTACTTGAAAAATGTCATGCCTTGCAAGACATTGCGCCGTCCGGTTGCGTAATCGAAGTTGAGCCGGAGACCGGTGAATGGATTCCCTTCTCCTTCCAGGAAAGTACTGTCCGCCTCGAACACGGTGAAGTTGAATCTTTGCCGCCACAGGTCGATGCCGGTTATGATCTCCTTTCTCCATTGAAATCGCGCTGCACCGCTGGAGGCCGTCATCTCCTCATCCTTTGACGCGGCTTCTGAAAAACCATCGAGGGGGTCCAATGTATCTGTTTCCGACAAGAGCAGGTCCCAGATCGCTTCCATCCACAGATTAGCCGCGTAATAATCGCCGGCTTTGGCAAAATTATCCGCTTCTTTCAGCAGGCGAACGATCTCTCTCTTCAAAAGTGGATCGGTCAACGTCTCCTTGTTGCCTTTCACATATCGTCGAAGCCTGATCAGGTTGATGCGGTAGTCGGTCTCTTCGCTCCACAGATCCTCAGAAACCGTATCAACGCGGGCAGCGGTGCCGACCAGGCTCACATCCTGACCCAAAAGCAGGTCACCAGTTACAAACAATCCGCTCAGAAGGAGGAAGCAACAATTGACCTGTCCAGTCTTCAAATCCACACCCCAGATCTTAGAGCATTGGAGTGCGGGATTGCTGAGTTTGGGGTTTTGGAAAGTATGGGGCGCACAACTTTTCGCCTCGCGTTCAATAACCGGTGTACGCGCTACTACACCATCGGTTCATTCTAAACAATCGCAATCTTCTCAAACCTACTTCCAAGAACAGCCTCCGCCTCGACACGCAACCAATCTTCCAGCACCGAGGCATAAACGGAACGGAAATCTGTGCCGAACTGCAAATCGCCATCCGAGAGTTTTTCCAGACTCGGGTGTTGACCGAGGAAACCAGCTCTCACCGGTTTCCCAAAAATGAACATCGGCGCAGCCTGGCCGTGGTCGGTGCCGCGACTGCCGTTTTCTGCCACGCGCCGCCCGAATTCCGAGAAGACCATTCCCAACACACGCTCCCCCTGCCCCAGGTTCTCCAGATCCTTCTGGAACGCGGCGATGCTGTCGCTCAGCATTTTGAGCAAACGCTGGTGCACCCCCGCCTGGCTGGCATGGGTATCGAATCCGGAAAGCGAGATATAGTAGACGCGCGTGTCCAGGCCACCCGCAATCATGCCTGCCATCAGCTTCAAACCCTGCGCAAAGGGGTTTTGTGGATAATCCGTGTGGGTTTGGACCTGACGCACGGAGCGGCGAATCCGGTCTGCACTGAGCTGGGCGTTCACGGCCGTTCGCCGCAGGAAATCGAGCGCGGTCGTTTCCTGCCTTTCCGGGTCTTTGGGGACCTCCAGCCCGGTCGCATGGGAAGCCGCAAACAGCCGCGTCATGCGGTAGAGCCGCTCCGGGTTGGCCACCGCCACGCCGACACCGTGCTCTGCCCGGAAGGCAGGATTCAACGTCTGCCCCACGCTGACACCGAGCGTTGGGCTGCACTCGTTCAAATGCGCATTATCGCACGTGTGGTCGAACAGGCGCCCGATCCAACCCGTGGTCTCAAACCCATCCACCACACCGCTTTGCCAGATCTCCATGGAACGAAAATGTGAGCGGTCCGGGTTTGGATATCCCACTCCCTGGATAATCGCCAGCCTGCCAGTTTCATACAATTCCTTGAAAGCAGACAAACCCGGATGCACGCCCAACTCTCCGTTCAAATCCAGCACCTCCTCCTTCGCAATCGCAAGGGTAGGACGGAGCTGGTAATAGATATCGTTGCGGTATGGAATGACGGTGTTCAGGCCATCGTTGCCGCCGCCGAGCTGAATCACCACCAATACACGCTCTTCCGGCACGCCAGGCCTGTAGCGAACTTCAGCCGCATGAGACGGATTCTGAATTGCAAACAGCGAGCGCGCCAGGAAGGTGGGCACCGTTGCGCTGGCTGCGGCCAGAGTCAGCCCCTGTTTCATGAATTCCCGCCGGGTGACCAGTTTGACTGTCTCGCTCATTCTCCTTCCTCAACTGCCTGCATTCGTAGCTGACAAGCTATTTCCATCATTTTTTTTCAAGAAATGAAAATTACTTCCAAAAAGCCAAGATTTCTCGCGAAGACGCAAAGGGATCGCAAAAAAAATCTTTCGATCTCACACCAACTGATAAGCAGGCAAGGTCATGATGTCTCCAATCAAGTACCGCAGCGCCTGTCTCTTATTCGTTCGGCTCATGCTGGACTGATAGTTTGCCAGGATCATGGCCCGCTCTTGCGCCGTCATCTCCTGAGACAGCAAGATTCTTGCCACGCCGCCCAGGGTCTCGTCAGGAGAGCCCTGGGGGCTGGCCAGCGACTCGGGTTCAAAATCAAGTCGCAAGTGCCCCATGCGCATCATCTTCCTGGCGGCCTTATCCCTGCGCGGCCTGGAGACCTTCCCCCTTTCCCGCCTGGCGTTCGGCTCTGAGCGCGGATCGATTTCCGCCGGAATCTTCCCCTGGGTGACTATTTGAGCAAACGTAAATCGCGTCAACAGGCGGGAGGTATCGATCCAGGTCCGGCCGCCGGGCCAGCCTTTGACATTGGGGGGAACGTACGGCACCTGCCCCATCATATCGAGGGCGTGCAGGTAAAAGGTCTCGTTATCTGTGCGCAGGTCAAGGGTCCTGGCCGTTCCGACCACGAGCTGCACCGGGCTCTTTATCTGCGACCCCATGACCTGCGACGTGTAAAAGTCATCATGAGCAAACATCCTGCGGAGCAATGTTTTAATGTCGTAATCGCTGTTGCGAAACGCGTCCGCCAGGTCCCGCACCACCGTCCCGGAGACCGGCTCAAACCCGAAGTAACCGAGTATTTTTCGCGTCATGAATTCGGCGCAAGCCGGTTGGTCAAGAATGATGTTCACAACCTCCTGCCCATCGAAGTCGCCGGTCTGGCCGAGAAAGGTTTTCTGGCCAAAGTCGTGCTGGGCCGTGCGGAATTTGAAATTGAACCGGTCATTTGACCAGCCGGTGAAGGCCCGCGCCGCCTCTTTGACATCCTGCTCGTTGTAGTGACCCGGGCCGAGCGAAAAAAGCTCCACCAGCTCGCGCGCAAAATTCTCGTTTGGCTTGCCTTTGCGGTTTTGATTGTTGTCGAGATAGCGCAGCATGGCCGGGTCCCGGGTGATGCTCAGCAGCAAATCACGAAAACTGCCGGTAGCGTGCTCATGAAACAGGTGCAGTTGCTTGAACACAAACAGCGGATGCTTGACCTTCTGCACGCTGGTCGCAAAATGACCGTGCCAGAAAAAGGTCATTTTCTCGGCCAGCATCTCCGCCGGCGTCCGGGTCGCAATCATGCGATTGACCCACGCGAGTTGGAGTTCACGCATGCGCTTTCGGTTGCGGCGCTGCAGCTTTTTCCGTTCTGCTTGTGACATCGAGCGGAATTTTTGCGCCGAAAAATTTTCATCTTCCGCCAGCCAATCCGGCATCTCCTGTGGCTGGTTTTGCAGCTCGAACAGCGCCTCGACACTCCCGTCCCGGCCAACCTTTTCGAAGGCGGCAATTTCGGAGGGTTTGCCGCCAAAGCCGGCGCGGTTTAGAAGATGTCTGGCCGTCGCCCAGTTCCATTTATCTGCGGTCAATGGCTTCGTCCTCAAACTCTCTTGGTTTACACTGCAAGAGAATAATAGCATCGACAAAGTATTGTCGATAATTTTTTGGGTCAACCGTTTGCTGAAAAAACGGCCATTTTGAGCTTCGCTCGTCATTTGCTGTCATTTGCCCTGCGGGCGTCATTGAGCAAGCAAGGACCGAATGACGCCGTTGGCAAGTGACGGCGCGAAGCGCTAGATGACTTCTTTCGCAGCGAAGTCTGCGAAAAAAATTAGATCTCTTTGAATTGCGGCTTGCTTTCTCCAAACTCGAAATCAAAATCATCCAGACCCAGCTCATCATCTGCGCCGGGCAGGTCATCCAGCGGCGTTCCCGGCCGGAATCTATCACCTCGATGAAACCGCTTTCGGCCAGGCCAGCTTTCAAGCTCTCTCAACTTCTGACGTTGCGTCTCGGTCAGCAGCTTGTTGATGGCCAGCCGTGTGAGCACTTGCTTCAAGCGTATGTCCGTCATGAACTGGCCTATTTCTTTGACTTTGGAAGTGACTTCGCCTTCGGTCACATCGGTGGCCTGCATCAGCTCTCGTAATTCCAGCTCAGCAATCTTTCGGCTGGCTTGCTTTTGGATCGTTTCTATTTCTGCGGACAATCGCAGCTTCCTTATCTTCCCTAACTGCTCTTCCGACAAATCCAGCTCCTGCGCAAACTGCTCAATTCTGAAGCTGACCTGCCGGCGGAGTTTGAACGGCTGTTGGGCAACCGCATCTGAGCCCAAACCCAGAGAGAATGATATGACCATTATCAATGCCAGGAGACTTTTTCTGGTCTTCATCATGTTCGCTCCGTTTGTTTTGATCGTTTCGCCATCCTTGTTGCGACTGGAGCCACCAGCCAACCTCCCGAAGTGTCGAGTCCTTGCGTCCTTCGGGAGGTTTTTGCTGTTGCCCCAATCACTTCGCCAACTTTCGTTCGTCTTGAACCTTTTTCGCTACTTCAGAAGTAGCATGCGCTTCGACATGTCGAAGGTGTCTCCCGCTTCAATCCGGTAAATGTAAATTCCGGATGCCACAGGCCGCCCGAGATCACTCTTGCCGTCCCAGGTCACGGTATACGTCCCGGCTTGCTGGGGCTTGTTTACCAGGGTTCGGACCTGCTGGCCCAGGAGGTTGAAGATCTTCAACGTCACCTCGCCACTCTGCGGCAGGTGATACTTGATGGCCGTTGTCGGGTTGAATGGATTGGGATAATTCTGCAGCAAGTCGAACCGCTCAGGCACAGCCGCGCCGTCCGAATTGACGTTTGTGATATTATCGAAATCCAATTCCATGTCGATGCCGTCTGCATCCTGACCACTACCCACTGCGACCGGAACGGAGTTGGTCTCGTCGGTGCCACCGAAATGGCCGTTCACGTAACCAGCTCCTGTGGCTTCTATTTTGTATTCGCCCGCCGGCAGACCGATGATGACGTAATTGCCATCCGCATCCGTCATCGCGTTGACCTGAACGTTGTTGTCGAGAGTTGCCTGAACGAGGATTCCCTCGATCGAGCTGCCATCGGCTTTGGCGAGAATTCTACCACGAATGGCGTACAACCCGGGCTGTTCGGCTGGATGCAAGCCGAAACTGATGCCGTCGGTCACTTCATTGGCATGGACGAACACCGGGTCAGCATTCTCGAACCGTCGCGCGTCCTTGAAAAACTCACCGATGAATCCCTCAGCCCAGGCAAAGACAAAGTACTTGCCAGCAGGCAGGTCGGTCAAACGGTAGTGGCCGCGCGGTCCGGTGAAGGTAATGTGTGGAACGCGGCGTTTCGGCGAAACCGCCACCACGACAGCGCCAAAAAGGGGCGAATCATCCCGGTCCGAGAAAACCCGGCCAGCAATAGTTCCCCGCCGGTCGACATGCTGCTCCAGGTAGACGTTGATGCCGGCGGTCAGCTCGGGCGCCGTCACCTCAATGCGTGTGGCGTCCCGGCGACGTCTGGCATTGTCGTAGAATTCCGGGAAAAAACCTTCCGCGATCACGCGCACAAGATACAGGCCGGTTGGCAACCCACCCACTTTGTAGTGACCCTCTTCGTTGGTAAAGGTGCGGATGAAGCGCCCGGATTCGGCATGAATCACCTTGACCAGCGCTCGTGGAATGGGGATGGAATCTCCTTCGGTCGCAACCAGACCGGCGATGCTGCCACCGTGCTCGAGGGTGAAATCTATGCCTTCGACTTTCGTGCTGTCGCCGACCGGAACGATCTCAGCATCCCCCTTGTTGTTTGCCTCTCTAAAGAACTCCCGCAGGTATCCATGTGCCCATGCCAGCAGGATGTAATTGCCCGAAGGCACGTTCTCGATGAGATAGCTGCCGAGAGAATCGGTCTCGGCGCGGAACCCATCATGGGCCAGCGCCAGGTCCCGGTCTGGCCGTTCTTTGAACGCCTGCACAATCGCACCGGCAATCGGCTCGCCGGTTACCTGGTCGAGCACCGTTCCTGCGATGGAGCTGCGCTTCACCAGGTCGAAGTCGATATCGGTGGTGTGTGAGTCCGGCGCCACGACCACCGGAGTCGCAGAAGCCCGGTTACGGGCGTCGTCATAAAACTCGGCATTGTATCCGCGCGCGCCCGCTTTCACCAGGTACGTCCCCGGCCGAATCTGCACGATATATTCGCCCCGGTCATTGGTGCGGGTCTCGCGCACAAAATGACGGTCGACCACTGCGACAGCCGCCAATCTGAACACTTTCACGTGCGCCCCTGCGATCGGCGCGCCGTCTGCCGCGTCGGTCACAACACCTGAAATGGCGCTCGCGGTTGCCAGACCAAAATCGATATCCGGGACCGTTTCGGGCTCCACAACCGGCACAAACTGCGCATCTTCGATCTTGCGGGCATCGTCAAAGAATTCGCCTTTATAGCCAGGCTTGTTCGCACGTACGGCATAGGTTCCGGTTGGCAATGCCTCGACAACATAGGAGCCGTCGTCGTTTGTCAGCACGTGCCTCGCGAACCGAGGTTTCACGACCAGAAAGGCAACGACATGGACACCGCCCAGCGGCAAGCTGTCGCTGTCCGCGATGACTGTCCCTGCTATCTTGCCGCCCTCACTCAGGCCGAAATCGATGCCGTCGGCCGTATCGTTCTCCGCCAGATTCAGCGGCGTCGCTTCCAGATAGTTTCTGGTATCATCATAAAACTCGCCGATAAACCCTTTCGCCCGTGCGTGGACGACGTACACCCCGGGGATGAGCTCGCCAAGCCGATAATTGCCGTCGGCATCGCTGCGAGTTCGCCTGATCCATGGAATTCTGCCCAGACGAACCGCTCGTACCACTGCGTCTTCAATGGGCGCGTTGTCGGCATCATTGGTAATGTTGCCTTCAATGGCAGCGCTTGGCGGGGGACTGACCCAGACCTTGGCAGCCGCCCGCAAACGCAACCCGTCGATCTCCACATGTGCCACCACGTGACCATGGCCCAGCCTGTCGCCGGCGGTGAAGACGCCCTCGTCGTTCATGTCGCCCAGCCGTTCCGGCCGGACCTGCCAGCGTACGTGCTCGGGCGGCACCGGTTTGCTTTCGTTCTTGTTGAACAGCACTGCTTCGAACTGCTTGTGGCTCCCGATGGGGATGACCGCGTGGTTGGGGACCACCTCGAGCCTAATCCTTGGCTTCGGCAGCCTGCCGATTCGAATCACCACCTCTTTGACGATGGTATGGCCGCGCACTCTGATGACGACTTTGATCACAACGACCCCGACATTTCTGCCGGCGATGAAAAAGCCGTCGTCGGTGACCGTACCCAGAGTATCCGGCTCCACGCTCCAGGTGATTTCCTCGACATCCACAGGCCGGCGCGCATCATTGAGAAGCGAAAACGCAAACACTTCCAACTGCAGACCTTCACCAGGCTCGACGACCGCCTCTTCCGGTGTCACGAGCACATCGACATCTTGAGCCTGGACCGGGCCAATCACGAATGCGCTCAGTGCAACTCCCAACAGAGTTGCCAAACATGTTTTCCATTTGTCCTTCATGGTATTCTCCGTTGCTAATAACAATTTCACTTGACATTTCCTCGAGAGAAAACTACATTAACTCAACATCACGGCCCGGAAAGATCCAAAGTTTGTACCGTTGCCCCGTCTTGTTGGGAACGTTCTCTTGGGCCAATTAAAGAAGGTTTCCGCTATGCTGGCGGGGCAGTTTTATATTGCGCCTCTGTCTGTCTTTCCGCTCACCTCCTTTCAAAAGTCTTGCTTTCAGTTTCTGGGGACATTTCTGACACTCTTTCTCAATAACTCAAAGGAGACCTGAATCCCGGTGTTTGCTGCTTTGAAATTGCCTTTTTGCAAAGACTCGTAAGCCATTTTCCGGATTTCTTTGGCGTTTTGCAAAAGACGCATATTCCAATCTTGCGCGGACTCCAGCACCCTGCTCTCCGAGTCGGAAATCGCAGCGTCCAACTGGCTGAGCCTGAGTTGAACCTGCTCGCGCGTGGCTGAATCTTTTTCCCTGGCCGTCAGGATTCGCTCAGCCCGTGCCAGAAATCTCTGGGACGCCAGCACGCCTTCCAGCGCCACTCTTTGGAAGCCGGCGTCTGCCGCTTGCTCGGCTTTGTTGAGAGCAAACTGGGCCATCCTGACCAAAACCTGCGCATCTCGAGAGGCATTGGGTGAAACTTGCGCTCTTATCTCGGCTAAATCGGAACGGGTGTTTTCAATTTGACGCACGACCCTGTTTTCCATTCGCCGGCCAGTTTTCCCCTGCGCAAACCGCTGCGCCTTTCGGAGCATGTTTTCTGCCAGGCCAATTTTCCACAGCGCCTCGTTTGAACGGCCTTCCTGAATCGCGGCTTCTGCTTCGCTGATGAACCGGTGCGCCCTCTCAATCAAAAGTCTCGCTCTCGGGTTCTGGCTCTGTGCGTTGGCCTCGCGGGCGGTCTCCAACAACTCCCGCACACGGAAAAGAGCCACCTCAGCTTGTTTCACCAGTCCCGGAGAGTTGCCGCAAGCCAGGTCCATCGCGCGCAGCAAAAGCAAAATGCTATGGTTGAACAGCCGTTTGGCAACCTCCTTCCTGCCCTGGTGCCACTTCTCTTCTGCATCTCTGACCGTCTCCAGGGCCTGCTGGTAGATTCTTC
This sequence comes from bacterium, assembly GCA_046757165.1. Taxonomy (GTDB): domain Bacteria; phylum Zhuqueibacterota; class Zhuqueibacteria; order Oceanimicrobiales; family Oceanimicrobiaceae; genus JBHHXT01. Next base: position 61,548 of record JBHHXT010000005.1, read on the forward strand.
GCGCCGCCGGGTTCGGGCATTTCTCAAAAACATCCAGGGCGCGCTCTTTGAGGGTCTCGAATTTCCTTTTTGCCTCCTGAATCCTGTCCATCTCCGAATCCTGAGAGTCCTGGCATAACTCGATCACCCGCTGCGACAATTCTTTTGCGACCCGAAAATGTTCAACGGCGCTTTCAATTCTTTTAGCATCGAGATTGTGTTCGGCCTCATCACGGTTTCTCCTGGCTCTTTCCAACACACGAATTGCTTGCTTACTGTGACAATGCGCCACCAGGTCCTCGGCTCGTCTGAACAGTTCTTCAACCTGGCTGCGCAGTCTTCGTATCGGAACCGCGAGGATGAGTTTCGCTGCCGCTTCGAGATCTGAGAAGGCCGCATCAATCAAAACCAGTGCCCGACGACACTTCCCTGCCAGCCCCTGCTCGACGGCCCGGTCGCGCTTCTCGTGCGCCTGGCGAACCAGCTCGAGCGCCCGTTCGCTGTCGAAAGAATGGGCAAGCTCCGCCACACGCTGAAGGTCCCGATCCAATCTCTGAATCTTTCTCTTTGCGCGCTCACAATCCTGAGCCAGAACGGACTGCGCCGAAAGAAGGTTGACCGCCAAAAGAATCAGTGTGCCTTTACAGATGATGCGAAACATAATTTATTCCTAAATAGCTAACGTTAGCGCCGTAAGTGAACGCAAGGCGTATGCCAGGCGCATTCAAGCAGGGCGACGAAGACACTCAAGTATTTTATCTTTTACGGCTTAGCGTGATCGCTTCAGGTTTTCCGGAGATCAGAGCAGGGTGAAGTATTTTCAGAGTGTACGGTTTGGTACGAGCACCGATGTACGTCAGGGTACAGATCCATCCAATGAGTCGCGGCTACACAACGCCGAGCCGCTCCATCATGGAGTAAAGCTTGCGGCGCGTGATGCCCAGAAGCTTGGCCGCCTTGCTCTTGTTCCCGCCGGCCTTGTTGAGCGCATTCTGGAGCAAGTCCTTTTCAACTTGCACCAGGGACAGCCCTTCGTCTGGAAAGCTCAGGGTTGTGTTGCTTGAAGCCATGGGCAAGTTCTTCACGTGCGGCGGCAAGTCTTCCTCATCGATCGTGTCTGTGCTGGACATGATCATGGAACGCTCGACAATATTCTCCAATTCGCGTACGTTTCCCGGCCAGCCGTATTTCATCAATTGCTCCAGCGCCGCGCTCGAGATGGCGTTTTCATCCCGTCCGAGTTTCCTGAGACAATGGCAGACGAGATCGGGAATATCTTCTTTGCGCGTACGTAAGGGCGGCAGGGTGATGGGGAAAACATTGATGCGGTAGTACAAATCCTCGCGGAAGGTTTTTTCCTGCAGCATTTGCTCCAGGTCGCAATTGGTGGCTGCGATGGTTCGGGCTTTGGTTTGGATCGTTTTCGTCCCCCCCAGTCGCTCGATTTGGCGGTTCTGCAGCACACGCAGCAGCTTCACCTGCGTGGCCGGCGAAATCTCCCCAATTTCGTCCAGGAAAATGGTACCGCTCCCTGCCAGCTCGAAGCGGCCGATCTTCATCTTGTCTGCGCCGGTAAAGGCGCCTTTTTCGTGTCCGAACAGCTCGCTTTCCAGCAAACTCTCCGGCAGAGCACCGCAGTTGACGGCCACAAACGGCTCGTTGGCGCGCAGGCTCAAATGATGAATGGCCAGCGCCACCAACTCCTTGCCTGTCCCGCTTTCGCCGCGAATCAATACCGTCGCGTCGGTGGGCGCGACTTTTTCCACCATTTTGTAGACCTGTTGCATGGCGCCGCTCATGCCCACCATATTTTCGAGAGAGTACTTGTCCTTCAGCTCACGCTTGAGCTGGCGATTCTCCTCAGCCAGCTTGCGTTTTTCCATGATATGCTTGACCTTCATCTTGAGCTCATCCATCTCGAAGGGCTTGATGATGTAGTCGTAGGCCCCCTTCTTCATCGCATCGACGGCATTCTGAGCTGTGGCGTAAGCGGTCATCAAAATGACCTCCGTGCCCGGCCGCCTCTTCTTGACGGTGTCGAGCACGAACAAGCCATCTTTACCCGGCATCTTCAAATCCGTGACCACGAGGTCGAACTCACTTTGGTCGAACTTCTCGACCCCCTCTTCTGCCGTTTCAGCAGTCGTCACCTGGTATCCTTCCGGCTCCAGGGCAAATCGGAGGATCTTGCACATCTTGGGTTCATCGTCGATGATGAGGATGGTTCCGTTTTGCATCAGCTCTCTTCCTTCGATGAGTGGGCTATCGGATTCTCAGCAGTTGATTTTGATAATACACTTAAAGCCAAAATTTATTTTCCGGTTGAAGAAAGTGAAGAACAGGAGTGCAAAAATCAGCGAAGCGTATTTTTGCAATAATCAAGGCTAATGTATGTAAAAATACGTTCGCTGCGCTCACTGATTCTTACACTCCTGCTCAGGCGAAGTGACATGCCTTTAAGTCCAATCCGTCAGATTCGTTAAATCCGTGTCATCCGTGTTCTTTTTCATTTTGCACTTTTTTGCAAAGTTTGGCGGTGATGCCATAAACAAAGCAATCTGCCTAGCCGCTCGCCGGCAAATAAACTCGTATCTTCGTGCCCTTCCCTTTCTCACTCTCCACCTCAATCCAGCCCTCATGTTTCTCCACCAGTCTCTTGCAAATCGCCAGTCCGAGACCGCTGCCAGAGGTCTTGGTGGTGTAGAACGGCTCGAAGACTCTATCGCCCTCCACCTCAAAGCCACACCCCGTGTCCTCGATTTCGACTTTGACGTAGTGTCGCCCCTTCTTGCGCCGCTCGTTCTTGAGCCTGATGGCTATCGTGCCGCCGCCATTCATCGCCTGCACCGCGTTGAGGGCCAGATTCAAGATGAGCTGATTGACGGCATCTTCATCATGCCGGACTTCTGGCAGCTCATCAAACTCCTTCTCCACCGTGACATTTGCCTGCCGGACTTCATCTTCAAGCGAGACCAAAGATTTTTCAACTGAGCTTTTCAAGTCAGTGGCGGTGCGCTCCAAATCGCGGTCGCGGGCAAAGGTCAAAAAATCGCTGACCAGTCGATTGAGCCGCCGCACTTCACTCGGGATATACTCGAACAGCTCGTCCGGCTCCTCGCTGCTATCATATTTTGATTTCAGGACATCGGCCGTGCCTTTGATGATTCCCAACGGGTTGCGAATTTCATGGGCAACGGTTGCAGCCATCTGTCCCATCGCCGCCAGCCGCTCAGCCTTTCGCAACGACTCGTGTGTCTTCATCAGAAGGGAGATGGCCCAAAAAAGAAACGTCGAAAAAACCACCACCACAGCCACACTCACAATCCCGCCCAGAATCAGTCCCCTCTGAAACCCTCGCAGCATATCAAAAAACCCCGCGCTTGCCTGCACCACAACCACCGCCACGACATCGTCAAAGGGATCGAACACCGGGGCATAAGCGCTTTTGAAACGGTTGCCCGCAACCACCTGCATCGCGGCGACGGCCGGAATTCCAGCGATGGCCTGGGTTACCGCCAGACTGTCCTCTTCCAGAAAGGACAACCGTTCTCCGTACGGGAACAGAGCTTGACTGCTGGCGATCACCCTGTAGGTTTCGTCCACGAGGTAAACCCCCTGCAGGCGATTCTCCAGGTGTATCGTGGTCAAGATTTCATTCATGGTGGGCAGCACCAGCGTCAGCCTGCCGGTCTCAATCTCCGCCGCATAGTCACCCGTTTCCATCACTTTGGCCGTGAGCGTCGCCACCGAAAGCAGGCGCGCTCCCAGGTCCTCCTCCAGGAATTTACCCATGTCTTGCAGGAACCGCCAGCTTCCAAAAGTAAAGCCCAGCAGCACCAACACAGTCAGCAGGACCATCCCGCTCACCATGGCTCTGCGCCGTTTCAGAAGTTTCCCGTCCAGGTTTGCGGACTCGCTCATTTTTCACCGAAGAGCTTCAACCACTCGGCAAGCTCCTCCTCAGTCAACCCCCCGTCGAACTTCTGTTGCAAGTCATGCTGTTGCGAGCGTCTGCGGAGACGGTCGAAGAATGCCCTCGTACTCAAAACGCTCGCCTGACGGGTGCGGGCGAATCGAACAATCTCGGCATCATCGCTGACGATGGTGAGACATTTCCTGTTGGGCGCATTCTGAATAAGATTCTGGATCACCGGATCGGCCTTGGTTGGCGAGCGTGAGAACACAATCTTCAGCCGCCGCCCGGCCTGCGGTTCGTCAATGCCCAGGGGCGGAGCAGTGCCGTCAAAGACCACTGTGATTTCTACCTGCTTGCGCAGCGCATATGATCTCAGTCGACGTACCAGCCCGTCACGAGCATGCTCCAGACTGGTCTCCAGCGATTTCGCAAGCTCAGGCACGCGGTGAATCAAGTTGTAGCCGTCAATAATGATCTTGTTCACAGAACTCTCTCTCCCGGGTGGCTGAAGAAACAATTTCATCGAGCACCTCCCTCACCTCACGCCGACCAAACTCCTTGCCACCGCCTCAAAAACCATCTCACCCTCGATCCGAGTCAGACAATCCAGCGTCCCCAACGGACAATAATTCTTTTGACAGGGCCTGCACTCGATTTCCTCATGCACGGCCTGGTGCCCGGCCATCGTTGCATAGGGGAACCAAAAATCAGGCTCATCCGGCCCAAAGATGCCGACCACTCTCGTCCCGACGGCCACGCCTAAATGGAGCAGCCCGGAATAGTTGCTGACGAACACATCTGCTTGCGAAAGCACCGAGGCCAGCCGGCGAAGCGGCAAATTGTCGGCACACAAAACAGCATTCGGCGCCCGATCCATCATGCGCTGCAACATCGGGGCTTCATCGGGATTGCCCTGCACGAAAATCACCTGCCATTCCCGGGCGACGAATTTCTCCACCAGCTCGACAAAGCGCTCGAACGGCCATATTTTGTTTTCCCACCGGCTCCCGGGATGAATGGCGATGAGAGGTCTGTCGAGCACGATGCCTCCAGAAAGCATGTAAGATGCCCCCCATTCCCTTTCATCTCGAGTCAAATACATTTCTGGCCACCGTTTTCGCCCTGGAATGTGAAGCGGCTGCAAAAAAGCCTGTGTCGCCGCCATCGCGTCCGGAGTTGCAGAACCCCTCGCAACGTGAACGTTGTAGAAGACCTGCCGCAGCCCGTCAGGCCGGCCCAATCGCATCCCAGCACCGGTCAACCGGGACAGCACGGCGCTGCGCCACGTTCCGGATAAATCCAGAACAAGATCGAACTTTTTCTCACGAAGTCGGGAGAGAAGATCGGATGGCTTGAAATCTGAGTCTATTGTGATCACCTCATCCACGAACGGATTCTGCTCCAGCAAAGGGGTGTAGACATTGCGCGTGAGAAAGGAGATTTCGGCCTGGGGATAGTGGTGGCGCAGGTCACGAAACAAAGGGGTGGCCAGCAGCACATCCCCCATGTACTTTAACCGAATGACGAGAATGGTGTGAAATTCTCTCCTCATCTAAAGGCCTTCAACTTACCCTGATACACAGGCTCGACTTTTCCTTCCAGATAGAATTGCGCCGCTTCTTGATTCTTGTGAACCACGAGCACGCCGCCCCGGGTGCGCACTCGCACCGGGAAGCTGACCTCCTTTTGCAAATGCGCCAAGAACGCTGACGCCACCGAACCGGAGCCACAGGAGAGCGTTTCGTCCTCGACCCCGCGTTCATAGGTTCGCACTCTGATTTCCTCGTCGCCGGCAACTTCAACAAAGTTCACATTGGTGCCGTGCGGCTGGAAGTGCGGATGATACCGATATTTTCGCCCTACGGCGATGACGTTCGTTTTGTCGATCTGCCGGCCAAAGAGGACATAATGTGGCACGCCGGTGTTGACCGAGCCTCCCTCTTCAAGGCCCGTTTCTTCTAATATACCGACAGATTGGTCCAAATTGCGGGCGGCCGGGAGCTTCAGCTTGACCGCCCGGCCCTTGACTTCCGCCTCGTACAGGTGGCCACCAAAATGAAATGTCATTTTCTGCGGCGCGATTCCGTGCGTGAAGGCAAAAAAGGCGGCACTGCGGGCACCATTGCCACACTCTGCTTCGCTGCCATCTGAGTTGTAGTAATGCAGACAAAAATCCGACTCCCGGCTTTCGTCGATCAGCAGAACGCCGTCGGCACCAACAGCAATCCGGCGCTGACAGATCCAGCGGAAGAATTCTGCGTCATCTGCAGAGAACCCGAGCCGCCGGTTGTCGATGAGAATGAAATCATTGCCGGTCGCAGAAAACTTGGTGAATAGAATGTCGGTCCCCGGGAGCATGTCGGTGCCAGGTATTGACTCAGTTTCGCAGCTAGCTGAATCTGATTTTCTACTGCCTTATTTATGAGTTCAAAGGCCGAATCTGCTTTTGCGGCCACGTACACTGATAACGGATCTTGTCAACAATGAACAAACCTTCATATTCAAAACTCATCTTATTCGTGTCAATTCGTGTAAATTCGTGGCTGAATCAATCTATCGATAATCGCGCATCCATGAGCCATAAGTAGGATTGGGCAGCATGAAAAACT
>JBHHXT010000006.1:0-66081 GCA_046757165.1 bacterium
GCGCAAAATACTCCAGGCGAAATGAAAAATCAAGAGAATTGTGAGGCGGCAGACGGCAGACGTGAAACGTGAAACGGCAGACGTGAGACGTGAGACGTGAGGGTGCACCTTCCATTTCCCATTTGCCATTTGACGTTCCACTGTTCACGTCTACCGTCTACCGTCTCACGTTTCACGTCTCACGTCTCACATCAACTGCGAGACTTTTTCGATCTTTCTTTTGAGGTCGTGCCGCTGGGGATTCTTTTGCAGGATTTTGCGCCATTGGGCGACGGCGCGATCATAAGCGCCTTGTTTGAAGTGGATGAAGCCAAGATTCTCGAGGGTCGTGGTGCTGTCAGCGTCCAATTTGGCCAATCGTTCATAAATCTCAATTGCTTCCGGCAGCATGTTGTTCCGAAAGTAGGCGTTGCCGAGGAGGTTGTAGGCTTCTTTTTGGTCCGGAAACTGTTTTACGACTTGCCTGAACGTCTGAATTGCCGATTCGTAGTCGTTGTTGCGATATTGATCGATGCCGGCCTGTACCAGACGGAAAGTCCGCGTGTCGCCGTTGGCAGTGGAACCTTCGAGCCGGTTTTCGGGCCGCGGGGCCGGCGGCGCAGGCTCGGGATGTGTCTCACGCCCGACCCGGGCGGCATTGCGACTCGCCTGTAGGGCGTGGATGCGTCTGGCCAGATCTTTTCTGCCGGGCTGTTGTCGCAGAACTGCGCGCCATTCTTGCGCTGCTCTGTGCTTTTGTCCGAGCTTCCAGTAGATCAAGCCGAGATTCTCACGAAACGAAGGGTCGCTTCGTTTGAAGGCTTCGATGTGTCGGTAGGCGGTCAGGGCATCTTCATACATTTGGTTACGGAAGTAAGCATTGCCCAACATGACGTACCCATCCGTAAAATCGGGGTCGCGTTTGATGGCAGCTTTGAAGCAGATGATCGCGTCCTCGTATTGTTTGTCTTGATAGTGTTGTGTACCGCGCGACAACTCAGCCGGTGGTTGTTCGGCTGGCGGACGGTCATCGGCATAGGTCGGAGTCGCGCGGCGCTGCACCGGTGGTGTTTGGCTGCCGGCTGCGACTTCGCCGTGCGGTGTGGATGTCCTCTGTTCTGCATCGATGTCACCAACATGCTCGCTTTGAGGCTCGATCGAAAGGCTGGGTTCCGGGGCATGTGAACGGGTCGCAAGCTTGTCATCGAGCTCGTTGCTTGTAATCTCGAAACCTTTGAGGGAAGGGAAGACGGGAGTGTCTGGTGGTTTTCGCGGCGTTTCCTTGGTTTCTTCCGGTGCAGTCAAGTCCGGGCTTGCCATCTCCGGCGCGTCGACCGTGTCCTCGCGCGCCAGAAATTCCACAGCCTCTTTTTCAGGTGAGATGTCATGAATGTTCTTGTTCTCGAGGGCAATTTCTGAATCTTGCTGCTCCGCTGCAGGTGTGTCTCCTTCGTTGTCTATGAAGTCCGGACGAACCTGAATCTCACTCTCTACTTCCTTTGTCTCCTCGTCGGGAAAGTCCGTCTCGGGCTCGTTCTGCCCGAGGAGTGCCTCTACGGTGGTGTCGAAGTAGCCCTCGTGTTCTCTGGTCTCGGCACCGGAATCAGAATCAGACAGGTCGGTGTTCGCCTCGGTCTCTGTCAACGCATCCGGCATCGGGGGGCCTGCGTGGCTGGATTCGGGTTTGTCGGCGTCGTCCTGCGTCGTTTCTGATGCGCCTGCTGCGGAACCATCTGCACCCTCAGCAGGGCCTTCAGGCCGCGTCGCGCTATCTTCTGCCGCCCCGGGCTCCTGTCCTTGCTTTGTCTCGAATGAACCTTCGGCAGCAGAGCCGGCGTCTCCGATCAGCTCACCAGTGGCAGCCTCCATACCCGAATAAAACTCGATGATGTCATCGGGTTGGATGGGGTGAGTCGAGCCGAGCAAGGTGCCCTCAGACGGGACGGGTCCGGGCAAGCCCGCTTGTTGGTCGATTTGCTCCGGTGGTGGGACCGTTTCCGCCGGTTCAGGCCCATCTTCTGCATGAACGGGCCTGGTGGCTTCGTCTGTGGAACGAGACTCTGGTTCGGCCGCACCCGGCTGGCTCGCGAACGGTTCTATCTCAGCGATTTCAAATTCAGCAGGCGCACCTGGCAGGCCCACACCCTGTTCTCTTGCCAATTCCAGGTCGTCTGTCTTCGCGGTGCCCTCGGACTCGGCCTGAGGCGGTTGAACATCGCTCTCCAGGGTTTCTTGCCCGGATTCGATGATTGCGGCTTCCTGCTCGTCAGTGCCGGATTCATCGGCATCGGCGCTCGCGAGATTGTCCGGTACCTCAGGTTCAACCTGCAGTTCTTGTTCCGTGTCGACTGGCAGCTCTGGAGTGCTCTCCTGCGTCAAGTCAGGCGGTGGAGCCGTGTCGCAGATTTCCGGCTCAGCAGGGTGAATTTCTCCGGCAGCATCCGAAGATAGGATGGCATGTTCCGGTGCCTCTGGCTCCTCTGACTCGACATGGGATTGAGCCTCGGGTTCGCGCTCCGCAACCTCGCCAGCCTCACGCTCTTGCCCGGCCAGGGGTTGCACCGCGGCTTCAGACTTGTCGTCCGGTTCGGCCGCAGCTTCTTTCCCGCCATCTTCTGCCGCCGCTTCCAGCACATCCACTTCGTCCGGCGTTGCAGGGGCCGCGGGCAGCAAGGCTTCCGGTTCTCGTCCGGCCGGGGCGTGCACGGTGGCTTCAGACTTATCGTCCGGTTCGGCTGCGGCTTCTTTTTCGCCATCTTCTGCCGCCGCTTCCAGCACATCCACATCGTCCGGCGTCTCAGGGGCCGCGGGCGGTAAGGGTTCCGGTTCTTGCCCGGCCGGGGCGTGCACCGCGGCTTCAGACTTGTCGTCCGGTTCGGTTGCGGCTTCTTTTTCACCATCTTCTGCCGTTGCTTCCAGCACATCCACATCGTCCGGCGTTGCAGGGGTGGCGGGCAGTGAGGGTTCCGGTGGTTCTGGGGCTTCCGCGGTCTCGACTTCACTCGATACGTCGTCGGACTTGTCCTCAATCTCTGCTGGGCGCTCGGGTTCCGCAGGCGCCTCTTTCGCCGTGGCCGGGACGACATCCTCGGCCATCTCGACCGAGTCGGGCGAGTCGTCCACCGGGCTCTCTGTTGTTTCAGCGGGTGCGCTTTCCACTGTTGCTGGCGGGCTGGCAAGATTTCTGGCATAACTATCAAAGATGGAATCTATCAAAGAATCTGAGATATCTTCGGCAAGAAGAGTACTGCTCTCGTCGCCACCAGCGTCGCCGGTCAACTCTGTACCGGCCGGCAGATGCAGCGCCTTCCTGTCGGTTTCCAGAGGGTCATCCATGCGGGCATTCAAATCCTGGGCGGCGCCTGGCACGTCCGTTTCTTCGACTTCTGCGCCGCCGGCAACGTCTGCGGCGACCTCAGTTTGGTCCAACGAGAGCGTTTCATCCGGCCTGTGCGTTTCGGTCAACTCTTCACGGTTCGTGCTGGAGATGAGTTGGTCGAGAAAATCACCAAATACGAAATCAGCCTCGATGTCCGGACAAAAGAAGGCGGTGTCCGACCGGTCCTGTTCAAACGAAGGTTCACTCGATTGACTCTTCTGGCCGGTGGGGGCGCCGGGTTCGGCAGGTTTGTCGCCCTTGCGGATGGCCGGCTGATCGCTTGTGAGAGGCGCCACACGCAGCCTCTTGCGTATCTTGATGTGGCCATTCAGGGACAGTTGCGGCGTGCCTGGCGGGTTGGCGTTGCGCTGTTTTTCTGCACACAATTTGGCGTATCGTCTGCGCAATTCAGGGGTGGGCAGCTTTTGTCTTTGCAGTTCTGCTTCGATCTTCTCAGCGTTGATTTTGGTCTCTTTGTATCTGGGAAGCTCGAGCTCAGCCGCGATCTCAGCAGGTGCAAATTCAGGATGGTGCGCCACAACATCCAGCATTTTGGTTGTGTCTTCAATGCTGAGGTATTTGCTTTCGACCGAAAGACCTTCCTCGACGGGCACGGGTTCTGCTTGTCCTTCAGGCTCCGCGTCGGTTTTTTTTCGAATTGTGACGATGGTGATATCATCGTGCAGCGGCCCGTCTTCCCGAAAGGAATAGATGCTGTTTTTCAGCTTTTCAACGAACAGAGTGAGCGGCAGTTTGCTGTGCCTTCTGACTTGCTTCAGGAGCCTTTCTTCGCCAAATTCGCCTCGTTGTGGATTTCTCGCTTCCGTAATCCCATCTGTATACAGGAGAATAGTGTCGCCGTCTTGCAGTTGAATCGTTTCCGACACGATATTATTGCGGAAGAAATCTTTTTCCGGCAGCGTGATGCCCACCGGACACCCTATCGGGTTGAGGTAAAACGTCTTGCCCGTTTCCCCACGATGCAGGATGAGGGGAGTATGGCCGCCACTGGCAAAATTCACCACGCAGGTTTTTGTGTTGACCACCAGGTAGAAGACGGTGACGAACATGCCGTTCCGCAGGTCGTTCGCGACGAAATCGTTGACTCGTGTCAGCACCTCCGCCGCGTCATGAACGCCCCGCGCCTCGGTCCTCAGTGCCGTGCGAATCATGGTCATGACCATCGAACCGGGCACGCCTTTGCCGGCAACGTCGGCTATGACAACCCCGAGTCGGTCCTGGTCGACCTCGATAAAATCATAGTAATCGCCGCTGACTGTTGCGGCCCCCTCATAGTATGCCGCAATCTCGATCTTGTCCAGAACCGGGATTTGGGCTGGCAACAGGGACTGCTGAATATCCTTTGCCAGATGTATCTCCTTCTCGAACCGTTCGCTTTGCTCCAGGTGCTTTTGGGTTTCGTTGAATCTTTGCGTGATGTCACTGAACGCCCGGGCAATCTCTCCAATCTCAGAGGAGCCATCAATATCGAGATCCTTTCTCACTTCTCCCTTGCCGGTCGCTCTAACCCACTCTGAGAGTTTGCGCACAGGGTAGTTGATAATGAAACTGAAGAGCGCCAAAAGAACATAGCTGGCGCCCAGCGTCACGAGCCCTAGCTTAATGTAACGCAGCCGTCTAAGATGCACTTCATTGTCAACGTAGTGTTTTGAGAGCAGAATATGGACCTTTTTGTAGGCCGCGGGTTCATTCTCGAAATTCAATCGCCGTTCGAACTCATAGACGGCCACGCTATCGTTGAGTACGTAGGTGGTGACGCCTGGCACGAAATCAGCCACCTGGCCAGGCCGGACAAAGGGTGAATCCAGCTCTGCCTCGACCGTCGACCAGGCAATGTGACCCAGGCTGTCTTCAACCGAAAGGCTATAGATTTGTCCGAAGTTTTCTTCATAGATGGGCAAGAGAATGGCACTCAAATAGGATTCACCGTCCGGGCCGTTCAACAGCCCCGGTTTGATGGCACTGATCTGGTTGCCGACCTGTTTGCACAGCTTTCGGCCAGACTGGATGAATACGTCGCTGACTCTTTTTTCTGCTTGCCAGTAATAGTAGCCGACGCCGGCGACATTGAAGAGCGTGACAAGCAAGATGGCGTTGACAAAATAGCGGATCTTCGAGGCCGGCGGCAGCCCCCACAAATAGGTCAGACTCAACCGCTTTGGATGTCCCCTGTCGACCTTGGTCAAACTCAGCTCATTGCCCGCCTCAGACTTGCGATAGTCGATCTCGTCCATCAGCTTGCGCATCATAAAGATGCCCAGCCCGACCTTTTCGCCCAGACCGGCCGTTTCTTTGATGTTGGGCGTTCTGGCCCATTTCGGATCGAAAAAGGCGCCCTGGTCGATGAGATTGATGGTCAGACTCTTTCGGCGAACGATGGCCTGAATGGTGATATACCCTTCGTTTTCGCTGTAGGCATGGTTAATGATATTGGTGGCGGCCTCATCGATGGCAATTTTGAAGGCGTTGACCAGTTTACGGCTGTAGCCGTACTTCGTGCCAATTTGGGTCACAAAGTCGCGCAGGCTGGCCAGGTGGTCAATATGGGCAGGGACGATCAGATGTTCTTTTTGGGCAAATCTAAACAAACTCTGTTCTCGATGCGTTAGACCGATTCTCCCTCACGATGAGGAGAGAGTCAGTCGTGTCCATGCGGCAGGGCCATCAACTCTTTTTCGAGTTGAGCGTGATGCTTTGCAACTGATTCTTCTTGAGACTTCCCAGGAACACAGGGTACTCGCACTTTCTTCTCAAGTTCTCTGCCAGCAGTCTGCCTCCGATCGCATTTTTGTCCGATTTATTGATGAAGATAGCAATGTGGGCGTGGATCGGGATGTTTTTCAGGTAGCTATAGGGCGAGATCAGCTCACGAGCGATGATTTCAGGCGTCAGGGTCGTGCCCATTTTCAGGTCCCACTTTCTTGCAAAAAGCTCCGCGCGGTGGACCCATTTATCGCTCAGGGGTTGCCCCACTGCCTCGGCGCCACAAATAATAATCACGGAAGTGCAGTCGCCCGGAATGACAGGCTCGTACTCTTTGTGTGTCTTCAAGGGTCGTTGTCGGGCCCCATCTGCCTCAACCAAAACGATATCGGACTTTGTTCGCAGCTCCGAGACGGTTTGCTGACTCACCCCCAGCAGCCGGTTCTTCTCCTGATAAGAATCTTTAGCGACAGCGGCAAGCTTCGATGTTTGGAGCCAGGATTCTACCTCTGACAGGTAGTCCCGGCTTTCCGTCTGCAGAACGGTGGCAATCCTGGACGAGACCTGGAATTTGGTGGTTGAGGTCAACACAACTCTCAAGTTGCGTTCAATCAACTCCCTGGAAAGTTTGTCCATCAAGGTGGATTTGCCCCCGCCGCCGATGATAGCGACGACCTGGTTTGCCGGGGCATTTCTCGAGTCGATAAGCGCTGCCAATTGCATCTTGTGTGCCTTTTCCTGAAGAATCCAAAGATTAGAATAATTGCAGATAAATGCAAGGGGTCATTTCTAAAAAGTGTTTGATGGTAGAGTCTCCGGGGCGGATTTTTCCCTTGATTGTCAGAGCGGAAATGCTATATTTAATATAAAATAGATGCAAGAATGCTGAACAGCGTAATTCTCGAACATGGTTTTATTTCTTTCTTAATCAACAAATTATACACGTTCGCAATCCACGTAATACAAGTAAAGGAGAACCTATGTCTTCAGCAGATTTGACGCGATCGAAAGAACATTTTGCGAACCTGATCGAGCAGCAACTGCAGCGTGTCGAAAGGATGAAGCAAGACGCGGACTGGATCGACTATAGCACTCTCAAGCCAATCATTATCGGAATCGTCGGCGGCGACGGCATCGGGCCGTTTATCGCCGCCGAAGCACAACGGATTCTGGAATTCTTGCTCAAGGAAGAGGTCGCGTCCGGCAAAGTCGAGTTCCGGGTGATCGAGGGCCTCACCATTCAACGGCGCGCCGAAGTCAGGAAGGCCATCCCGGACGAGGTGCTGGAAGATCTCGAGAAGTGCCACATCACGCTCAAAGGGCCCACGACCACCCCGCGCAAGGGCGATCCCTGGCCGAACGTCGAAAGCGCGAACGTCGCCATGCGCAAAGAGCTCGAATTGTTTGCCAATGTGCGTCCGGTAAAAGTTCCAACCGAAGGCATCGATTGGGTCTTCTTCAGAGAAAACACCGAAGGCGCTTACGCATTGGGGAGCAACGGGGTCAACATCTCCGATGATCTCGCCATCGACTTTACCGTCAGTACCACGCAGGGAACGTCACGACTCATTCGTCTCGCCTTTGAACACGCCAGGAAAAACAACATCGACAAAGTCACCCTGGTGACAAAAGCGAATGTGATAAAAACCACGGACGGCAAGTTTCTGGATATCGGCTACAGGATCGCCAGGGAGTACCCGAATATTCAGTGTGATGATTGGTACATCGATATCATGACGGCGAAATTAGTGGATCCCAAGCGTCGATCGCAGTTCAAGGTGATGGCCCTACCGAATCTGTATGGCGACATTCTTACCGACGAAGCTGCGGAGTTCCAGGGAGGGGTGGGCACGGCCGGGAGCGCCAATATTGGCACCCGGTATGCCATGTTCGAAGCCATTCATGGCAGCGCACCCCGCATGGTCAAGGAAGGTCGCGCGCAATACGCTGACCCGTCCAGCATGATTCGCGCCGCCAGCATGTTGCTCAGACACATCGGATATGAGCAAAAGGCCAGCAACCTGGAAATGGCGCTCGATATTTGCGGCCAGCTCGAGAAGAAATTGACCATCACGGGCAGGGACACAGGCGCCACAGGCAAAGATTTGGCTGACTACATCATGAGCACGGTGCAGGAGGCCAATCTAAAATCCAAATGGCAAGAATTGCAGCAATAGATTGATGGTTCTTGCTGTTATCATGATTGGATGACGACAAAAGTTTTGCATTCTTGCGGAAATGAATGATCGTTTGGTGAAGAGGCTTAACCAGAGACTACTTTATGAGGAGGCTTTGCATGAGTGCACAAGAAGTCAATGAGTTGATCAGGCAGGCAGCCATCAAAGCCGCGCGTGAAACCGACAACGAACCCGAGCCAGGCCTGACGAAAGAATTGGATTGGCCCGTGCAGGTCACTCTTGGCAGAGGACTCGAAGGGGCTATCTCCAATAGCACGAAGATCGGTTATGTCAACGGTGCCAAGGGCTGGTTGGTCTATCGCGGCTACAACTGCTTCGACCTGGCAGAAAAGTCCACGTTCGAAGAAACCACTTATCTTCTGCTGTTCGGAAGGCTCCCCACGTCTCCGGAGCTGGAAAAATTCAGGGAGAAACTTATCAGCTATCGCACGGTTCCGAGAGCGGTGTTTGATGTGTTGCGCGCGGTGCCGGCTGCCCGGAGCCATCCCATGTCGATTTTGGCTACAGCCGTGTCGGTGCTCGGCAATCTGGACGACAACGCCGAGGACACATCGGTTGAGGCCGAGACCGAGATCGCCGTCAAACTCATTGCCCAGATGGCGACCATCTCAGGCGCAATTGCCCGCATCCGTCAGGGGAAAGAGGCCGTAGCGCCCAATCCAGAATTGAGCCACGCGGGAAACTTCATGTATATGATGACCGGGGAAACGCCAGATGACGCCAGCGAACGCATCATGGATGCTGCGCTGATTCTGCACGCTGACCATGGCATGAACGCTTCGACATTTACGACCATGGTGGTCAATTCTTCGCTTTCGGACATGTACAGCTCGATTGTCGCTGGCATCGGCAGTTTGAAGGGTCCCTTGCACGGTGGCGCCAATGAGCGTGTGCTCTACGACCTCGAGGATATCGGCAGCCCGGACCAGGTCGAAGCCTGGTTTGCGAAAGCGCGCCAGGCCAAACGCAAGGTCATGGGATTCGGTCACCGGGTGTACAAGGCCTACGATCCCAGAGCCCGCATCCTGGGACCGATCGCCGAACTCGTGGCCCGCCGCGATGAAGAGACACGCAAACTGTATGAAACTGCGGTGCGCCTGGAAACTCAGGTATGCTCCGTGTTGGGCGCCGAGAAAAAGATCTTCCCCAATGTTGATTTCTATTCCGGCATCATCTACAAAGCGATGGGCATCGAGACTGCGATGTTCACGCCTATCTTCGCGGTCAGCCGCATCGCCGGCTGGACGGCGAGGGCCCTCGAATATCTGGCAGATAACCGGCTCTTCCGGCCGAGAGCCATCTATACCGGTCCGATCAAGGCCGAGTACGTGCCGCTGAGCGAGCGCTAGGTGTTGCAGTACAGCAACTGGCTCGCTGCTCTACCGGAGTTTAGAGATTTCACAGGTGCCGCGCCCACAATTGGCTCAACTCGACATTGCGCGGCACCGGCATCATTGTAGAAAAGGGACTTTTAACAAGAGGTGCTGATATGAAAACTGGCGGTGCTTTTCTCACTTCCCCCGTTTGCACGGATGAAATCTTTACTCGCGAACAGTTCTCCGAAGAGCAAAAAGAAATCGGCCAGATGGTCGAGAAATTTGCCCGCGAGCGTATCCGGCCACAAAAAGAAGAGATCGAGAAGTTCAACAAAGAGCTCTCGCTCGAGCTGCTGCGTGAATGCGGCGAGATGGGATTGCTGAGCGTGGACATTCCGCAACCGTATGGCGGTCTCGGGCTGGACAAGGTCACCTCCGCCATCGTGGCGGAAAAACTCTCCATGGGGATGTGTGCTTCCTTCGCGACGACCTTCGGGGCACATGCGGGCATCGGCACCCTGCCGACCGTGTTTTTTGGCAATGAACAGCAGAAGAAAAAATATTTGCCCAAACTGGCCACTGCCGGGTGGATCGCTTCCTATGCGTTGACCGAACCGGAATCCGGCTCGGATGCCACCTCCGCCAGGACCACTGCCCGGCTCTCTGGAGATGGCAAATCCTACATTTTGAACGGCACCAAACAGTTCATCACCAATGCGAGCTGGGCCACGCTTTTCACCACCTTTGCGAATATGGACGGCAAGTTTACAGGGTTCCTGATCGAGCGCGACACCCCCGGGTTGTCCATCGGACCCGAGGAGAAAAAGATGGGCGTCAAGGGCTCCTCTACCTGCTCGGTCTATCTTGAAAATGCAACCGTGCCGGTGGAGAGCGTTCTGGGCGAAGTTGGCTCGGGCGCAGCTATCGCGTTCAATACCTTGAACATTGGCCGGTTCAAATTGGGCGCCGGCGCATTGGGCGGTTGCAAGATCGTCACCGAGGAAACGCTGCGCTATGCCAGCCAGCGCCGGCAGTTCGGCCAGGCCATCCGCAATTTCGATGTGATCAAAGGATATTTCGCAGACATGGCTGTCCGGACATTCGCGCTGGACGCCATCGTCTACCGCACCATCGGCCTGATCGATGCGGCCATTGCCGCTATTCCTGTGGACGCACCCGACTACAACAAACGCGTTGCTGACGCGATTGAAAGTTACGCCATCGAGGCCTCCATGTGCAAGGTTTACGGCAGCGAGAGCCTGGCCTTTGTGGCGGACACCAGCGTGCAGATTTACGGCGGCTACGGGTTCATTGAAGAGTACCCACTGGCCTCGGTCCTGAGAGACACCCGCATCGACCGCATCTGGGAAGGCACCAACGAGATCAACCGACAGATCATCGCGGGCTACGTTCTGAAGAAAGCTTTGCTGGAAACCCTGCCCATGCGGGAGGGGATTAAGGACATCAAGCTGCAAAATCTGCACGCGGGTTCGCCGGTCGCTCCAGATGACGGGCTGGCCGCCGAGAAGAGCGCGTTTGAAGTCGCCAGAAAGCTGGTGCTTTACACTTTCAACGAAGCGGTGAGCAGGTACGGTCAGGACCTCACCAACCAGCAGCAGGTCGGCGCTCTGTTGAGCGACATGTTTACCGATATCTTTATCTCGAGCAGTGCACTTTCCCGGGTCTCACAGCAGAGCAAAAGGCGAGAATCCGACCCAATTGCGCGGGCAATTGTGAAAGTGTTGTGCTACGAAAGAATCCAGGCGTTGACGGCGGCCGCTCAGAAGATCTTGCACGCCGTTGTCGAGGCGCCCTACCTCGGCCAGACGATGCGTACGCTGAATCTATTCCGCCAAGAAATGCGGGTAGAGCAGAACATATTCAGGTTGAAACGCGAAATAGCGGAAGCCGTTTATTCGGGCCTGAGCTGAGCGCTTCCTGGCCGGTGCGGCGGTGTACAGGCTTTCAGCTTGCTTTGGGTAAGGGGAGCAACATGATGCCAAGTAAACACCCTGAAGTGAACTCCGAGAGCGGGGCGGTCGGTGTTCAAGCTTCAGCTTGAGGGGAGTGGTTGGGACACGCGGCTTACCCAAATCACGAATACCCGGAGCCGGTGAGAAGACTATTCAACGGTGAATCGCTCAATTCAGGTTAAAGCCCGACAGTAAGAACACAAAGAACACAGCAAAAGGAGCAGACAATGTCAAGTCAAGAGAGATTTACGGTCATCATCGATGCCGTACGGAGCCCGATTGGTGTCAAGAACGGTCGACTTGTGGGTATCCGGGCGGACGAGCTATCGGCCCAGGTGGTCCGTGCTCTGCTGAAAAGAAATCCACAGTTCCCGAAGGAGAAGACCGAAGACGTGGTCTGGGGGTGTGCCTTTCCGGAAGCGACACAGGGCATGCTGGTCGCGCGCGGCGTGGGCTTGTTGGCCGGCCTGGCGGAGACCACCGCGGCCAAAGTCGTCAACCGCTTTTGTGGCTCATCGATGGAGGCGGCGCACCAGCTCGATCGCGCGATCCTGGCCGGGGACATCGAAGCGGGGATTGCCGGTGGGGTAGAGGACATGTTCTCCATCCCTATGGGCGGTTTCAACCCGAGTTTTCATCCAAAACTGGCGGAGATGAAGTTTTACATGGGGATGGGTGAGACCGCTGAAAATTTGGCCAGGGATGGTGCCATCACTCGAGAAGCCCAGGAAAAATTTTCCGTGGCCTCCCATCAAAAAGCACTTGCTGCCTGGAAAGAAGGCCGTTTCGCGAAGGAAGTCGCGGCGATTCAAACGAACGGCGCCACCGTCGAGCAAGACGAGGGGCCGCGCGAGCCGAATTTCGAGAAGATTCAGTCCCTCAAGCCCGCCTTTCTGAAAGATGGCACCGTCACAGCGGCCACGAGCAGTCCGTTTTCGGTTGGAGCTGCCGCCCTGCTTCTGGTCAGCAACAGCCTGGCCCTGGAACTGGATTTGAAACCGCGTGCCAGGATCGTCGCTCGCGCGGTCGCCGGTGTCGACTGGACACGGATGGGCATGGGGCCCATTCCCGCGACCGAGAAGGTGCTGCAAAAAGCCAACATGACCCTTGACGACATCGACGTGATCGAGCTCAACGAAGCGTTCGCTGCCCAGTCGCTCTATGTGATTCAGAAAGCAGGCTGGTCCCCGGAGAAAGTCAATCTCAACGGCGGCGCCATCGCGCTGGGTCATCCACTTGGCTGCTCTGGCGCACGTATTCTGACAACCCTGCTCAATGTGATGGAACAGCAGAAGGCCAGGACCGGCCTGGCGACCATGTGCATCGGCGGGGGTCAGGGCATTGCAACCATCATCGAACGCATGTAAGGAGGACGCCATGACAGACAAGATCGAAAAAGTTGCGGTGCTCGGTGCGGGCGTAATGGGCGCCCAGCTCGCCGCGCACCTCTCGAACGCCGGCATTCCGTCCTTGTTGTTCGATATTTCCCAGGAGGTGGCTGAGCAGGGTAAACGTGCGGCGCTGACCCTCAAGCCGGCCCCATTCTACAATCCAAAAACCGCTGAGCTGATCGAGCCTTGTAACTACGACGACCACCTGGACAAACTCAAAGAAGTCGATTGGGTGCTGGAAGCGGTGGTCGAGCGTTTGGATATCAAGCAGTCGCTGTTCAACCGCATCGCGCCGCATTTGAAGAAGGGGGCGATTGTCTCGTCGAACACTTCTGGCCTCTCCATTAAGAACATGATGGACGGCATGCCGGCGGCGTTTCAGCAGCGCTTTCTGGTGACGCACTTCTTCAATCCGCCGCGCTATATGCGGCTCCTTGAAATCGTCTCCGGTGAAAAAACCGATCCGGCGCGGGTTGCAAAGTTGGCTGAATTCTGCGAAAACGTGCTGGGCAAAGGCATCGTCACCGCCAAAGACACGCCCAACTTCATCGCCAACCGCATCGGTACCTTTGGCATGATGCTGTCCCTGAAGCTGACGCGTGAGATGAACTTGACAGTGGAGGAAGTCGACAAGATCACGGGCACACTGGTTGGCCGTCCGAAAAGCGCAACCTACCGCACCGCCGACGTTGTCGGACTCGATACGTTGGCACACGTGGCCCGGAATACATACGAATATTGCCCGGACGATGAGCAGCGGGAGATCTTTCTGGTGCCGGAGTTCTTCCAACAGATGCTGGACAAGGGCCTGCTCGGCCAAAAAGTCAAGAAGGGATTCTACCAAAAGGTCGACAAAGAGATTCTTTCCCTTGACTTAGACACCCTCGAGTATTCGCCCCAAAAAACCGTCCGCCTTGATGGGTATCGCGTCGCCAAGGGATTTCAGACCACGCCCGAGCGCATCAAAGCGCTTGCCTTCAGCGACGATCCTGCTGGCAAATATTTCTGGGAACTGCTGGCCACCACGCTTATCTACACCGCAAACCGTCTCCCGGAAATCGCAGACGACATCGTCAATGTCGACAATGCGATGAAATGGGGATTCGGCTGGGAGCTGGGACCGTTTGAAACCTGGGATGCGATTGGCCTGCAAAAGTCGGTTGAGCGCATGCAGCGGGAAGGAAAGAAAGTTCCAGCCTGGATTCTGGAGATGGTACAAAGTGGTGAGCCCGCTTTCTACACCAGCCAGAAGGGCCAAAAGACCTTTCTTGATCTTACCACCAAAAAACCAGCAGATTTTCCGCGCAGCGCCAAAAGCGTGGACCTGGCCTCTTTGAAACAGGCCGGCAAGGAAGTCAGCAAGAACTGGTGCGCCAGCCTGGTGGACCTCGGCGACGGCGTCCTGTGTCTGGAGTTTCACAGCGCCCTGCAGCCGGTCATGAATCCAATCGACGCCTCGATCATCGATATGATGCAGGCCGCGCTGCAAACCGTGTCGGAGAAAGGCTTCAAAGGTCTGGTCGTTGGGCATCAGGGTCAAAATTTTTCCGCCGGCGCGAATCTGGCGCTCATCCTCGAGCTTTGCGAGGCGAAAGATTGGCCGCGCATCGAGCAGACCAGCAAGACCTTTCAGGATATCACCCAGGCGTTGAAATTCGCGCAATTTCCGGTGGTGTCGGCGCCGTTCAATCTGTGTCTTGGCGGTGGCTACGAGGCCGCGGCCTTCGCCGACCGGATTGTGGCCTCTGCCGAATTGTACTGTGGTCTCGTGGAGGTGGGGGTCGGAATCATTCCGGGCGCAGGCGGCAATCTGCGTGTGCTGCTCAACAACAGGCAGAAGATGGAAAAGGCGAGAACCGGCCCCTTTCCGGTCGTGCAGAAGGCGTTTGAAACCATCGGTTTCGCCCGCGTGTCCACCTCGGCGAAGGAAGCTGTCCGGCTGGGCTACCTGAGGCGTTCAGACCAGATCGTTCTGAACGCGCAGCATTTGCTTTTTGAGGCCAAACAGGCGGTGCTCGAGCTGGCCGGGAGTTACGCCCCACCGGCGTGCCATGAAGATCTCATTCTGCCCGGCGAGGGAGGCAGGCTGGCCATCGAAAGCTCGCTCTCCGATTTCGTCAAGGCGGGTCAGATCTCAGAACACGACCGGTTGATCGGCAGCAAACTGGCGCGGGTTCTGACCGGCGGCGACGTGGCCTCCCTGACCAGACCCGTCGACGAGCAGACGATCCTCGATCTGGAACGAGAAGCTTTCGTCAGCCTGTGCGGTGAGAAGCGCTCGCAAGAACGGATGAAGTACATGCTGGAAAAGGGCAAGCCGCTGCGGAATTAGCTGCTCATTCGCCAGGAATCTGCCCGGAAAATGGTAAACAGGTCATTCCGGCTGCCGGAACCCGGTACCAGACAGCCACGCAAAGACTCCGGGGTGCAAAGAGAGCTGACCTCAGCGGAGCCGCGACCCAATTCGGTGCGTTTCGGTAACTTCCCGGATTTGTGCGTAAAACACGGTTGCCTTTTTAGACAGCCCCAGAAACATACAAAATCGTGCAATTCACGAGTATGTTTTACCGCGAAGCGCACGAAGGTCGCGAAGACAGGAAAGAGTTCTTTAGAATTTCGTGTTGCATGCTAGCTAGCGTAAGAAACAAATGACAGGTATATATAGCTTTCTCTTCGCGTTCTTCGCGCCTTTGCGGTGAATGAATTATTCAGAGTAAATCACTGGCTAAGAACATGTTTTGAAGCGTCCAAACTTTGCGAAGAAAACACAATGTGAGTGGCGTCCGACATCCCCCTTTCCTGAGTTGTATCACAAGGTTGTCCCACACCAGCCCCAATTCGTCCCAGTTCTTCTACCATTCGTCCCAAAAGGGTAGAGTAATTCATAGTTTTCTCTAACTTTATGCATAATACTGGAGCTAACAACACAATCTGGAGGTCAACACGATGAAAAACAGGCTTGCAACGTACCTTTTTGCGCTCAACGTTCTTCTTCTTGGCGCACCCCCTTCAAACGCGCAAATCCCGGACAAATTCGAGAACCTGCAAGTTCTCCCCAAAGATCTCAGCAAGCAGGAGCTCATGGCCCATATGCGGGCCTTCGCCAGAGGGTTGGGCGTGCGCTGCCAACACTGCCATGTCGGCGAGGAAGGGCAGCCGCTGTCGACCTTTGACTTCGCCTCTGACGAAAAACCGGTGAAGGAAACCGCTCGGATTATGATGAAGATGCGACAGGAAATCAACCAAACCTTTATGACGCGCTTGGGCAAAGAGAAAGCGCAGACACTGCAAGTCAACTGTGTCACCTGTCACCACGGACAGTCGAGACCACAAACGCTCGAGCAAGTGCTAACAGGTGTTTTAGATGCCGATGGTATCGACGCAGCAACCGAGAAGTATCGCGAGCTGCGAAAGCAGAATTATGGTGGCTTTGCCTTTGATTTTGGCGAGTTCACCCTGCTGAGGCTTGCAAGCGAGCTGTCAGAAAAAAACCTCGAGGCGGCCATCGCCATGCTGAGACTCAACCTGGAATTCTATCCGGAATCCGCTTTCACCCATTACTCCCTCGGCGAAGGGTACGCCCAAAAGGGAGACAAGGCGCTGGCCATCGAGCATCTGCAAAAAGCGTTGGCCATTCAACCGCAGAATCGACGGGCGAAAAGAAGACTGGACCAGCTTTCCAAGAGCTCAGACACGCATTGAGGCTGGACAAAAAAGGGTGACCGCCATGGTTGGCAGATCTCAAATCTTGAGGTCTGCCGCTTTATTTTGTTGCCTTTTGAACGATTTATTTGTAAAGTAGCAGCCAGAAGACGCACATTCTCAGGGAAGAAATCATGTATGTCCTGGTCCTCAATTGTGGTTCATCCTCGGTCAAATTCCAGATCATCGAGACCGATCTCGATTTGATCGAGAAGAATTCAGACCGCCGCCTGGCGCACGGCGTGTTGGAACGCATCGGCAGCCACTCGCTGATCACCTTGCAGGCGGAAGGGGCGCCCAAGAGCAAGAAAGATGCGCCTCTGCGAGACCACCGTGCCGCCATAGACATCATTCTGCGCTGGATCATCTCACCCGAGTCAAAGATAGAACAGATTCGATCCTTGTCCGACATTCATGCGGTCGGACACCGGGTCGTGCACGGCGGTGAGAAATTCAGTAAATCGGTCAGAATCGATTCTGACATCATTGCGGAGATCGAAGAGTGCATTGAGCTGGCGCCGCTGCACAATCCTGCCAACATCAAAGGCATCAAGGCGGTGACGGAGCTCCTGGGCGAAGGGGTGCCGCAGGTCGCGGTTTTCGATACCGCCTTTCACTCCACAATGCCGGCGACTTCCTACCTTTACGGATTGCCCTATCCGCTTTATCGTCGCTACAAGATTCGAAGGTATGGTTTCCACGGCACCTCGCACCGCTACATCGCTTACCGTTACCGGCAAGTACACGGTTTGAACCAAAACCAGGTCAACATCATCTCCCTGCACCTCGGCAACGGCTGCTCCGCGTGCGCCATCAAAGGCGGGTCCTCTGTTGACACCTCGATGGGTTTCACGCCTCTGGATGGTCTGCTGATGGGCACCCGCTCGGGCGATGTGGACCCGTCGATACTGGAGTTTCTTTATCATAAAGAAGGCTTGACGTTCAACGAAATCGACACGCTTCTGAACAAACGGTCCGGTTTGCTCGGAATCTCAGGCTTGACCAATGACATGCGTGAACTGTTGGAAGAGGAGGCGGAGAACCAGGACCGTCGAGCCAAACTGGCCATCGATATCTTTTGCAAGAGAATCAGAAAATATGTCGCCGCGTACTATGTGGAGATGAAAGGCAAGGTGGAAGCTGTGGTTTTCACCGGCGGAATCGGGGAGAATGCGCCCACTGTGCGCGAGCGTGTTTGCCAGGGGCTGGAGAGCATCGGCTTGCACCTGGATAAGAAAAGAAATGCCACCGTACATTCCGGCGCGAGTGGCACGATCTCCAGGGACGGCAGCAGGTTACAAGCATGCGTTTTCCCGACCGATGAAGAGCTGCTCATCGCGCGGGACACCGTACGTGTCGTCAAAAACGCGCCGCGGAGATGGTGAGCCAGCGAGTTTATCCACCGAAATTCACCGAAACCACCGAATCCCACCGAGAGTATCTAACGATCAGTGAATAATCTGTCATACTTTGACCTTTGCGGCTTCACCGCGTTAGAAATAATCCAGGTCAAAAATAATCGGTCAACTCGGTGGATAAGAATGACGCTAGATGATCCCCTCCAATTCCGCTTTTGCCGGTTCCTGTTCTTCACTCTCGAGCCGTTTCATCATATTGCCATAGCGATGGTCGATCTTGAAGCCGAATTTGTAAAAGTACTGAGGTCGCAGGTAGCCAACCGTGACGATTTCTACCCCCTGACTTGTCAATCGGTTGAAGAACTCGTTCAGCAGTCCATCGCTGATTTCTTTTCTGCGGTGATGCTCCTGCACCACGATTTTCTCCAGGTGCACATGCTTGGCATCCACATGATGGTAGAACATGCCCGCAACAACGCGCCCACGGGGATTGAGCACGACGAGATACTGATGCTCAGGTCGAAACTCCACCGGTAGATTTGCCAGCGTGAAAAGTTTGTGTAGTTTTGCGATTTCCTTCGGATTGGCTGGTTTGCGCACCGCCAGTTGATTGCCATCATTGTCCTCGATAAACACGACCAGGGAGGTCTTCTCCGCGCCCTCAGAAGTGAGGGACACGAACTCTGCTTCGTGTTTGACGCCAAGGTGGGGGTAGGAAAGCCGGGTGAGAAAAAACTGCTCCTCGTGCGAAAAGTGGTTGCGGCCACGTAACTCGGCCAAATGTTCCGGCAGTTCATAGGTTGCGACTTCCTTACGTCTAACCCTGCGTAAAATCTGATTCAAACCATCGATGAGCGTGGGATCGCTGTGGGAAAAAACCGTGTCGCGAAAGAACTGGATTCGGGCACCGGGGTATTTTTTTTCGATCTGGGCCAGGATGTAAGTCGTGTATAAGTCACGCAAGGTCTGCATACGGGCTTGCCGTGTTGCAGCCGGATTCAAGACATACCAGCGTTTGAAGCGGGCGATGGCAAAGTGGAGCCGTTCTGGCTTGTAGCCTTTCTCTCGCACAGAAGTGATGAATTCACTCAAGTTTTTCACCAGCTCGTCCGTCTCGCCGGGTTCATCGTTTTGCTGGTCGCTCTCGATGGCTTGCTCGAAAAGCTGCACCCCTTCCTTCTCCCCCAGGATCTCGAGAAAAGCAGAAAAGATGACATGCCAGCTACATCGACCTTTTAGATGGGTGTACGTCGACTCGGCCGAAAGAATGAAGTGTCTTCGAAACGCCAGGATCATTTCAAAGAGAGTTGCAAAGGGTTTGCGCGACGAAATCGAAACGATACGGAAGCCGACCAGGAAATCATGCGACGGCACGATGACGTTTGCCGGCGTCGGATCAGCGATT
The DNA here is from genome assembly GCA_046757165.1 of bacterium. Lineage (GTDB taxonomy): Bacteria > Zhuqueibacterota > Zhuqueibacteria > Oceanimicrobiales > Oceanimicrobiaceae > JBHHXT01. Next base: position 19,426 of record JBHHXT010000006.1, read on the forward strand.
TCCAACGTTCGGCCCGTTCGATTCCAGAAATCGATGTAGGCGCTCAGGCCGTTCCAGACAAACGAGGGCCAGAGTTGTTGCATCCGCTCCTCGCCGTCTTTGGCGGCTTGCCGGTCCAGGCGTCGCAGATACCTGGCGACCGTCTCACCGGGGATGAACTCTTCGGTCCACAATCCATATTCTGGCCAATAGCCTCCAAACTCCTCGACTAACGGAGTCCTGTCGTCGGTTGCCCCGGCGCAGATCAGCCAGTTGATCTCGGAGATGATTTCGTCGTCGGAGAGCGATTTGTTGAGATTGATGGCGACGTCAAATGCGCCGTAGCTGTGCGTTTGCACCGACACCCGGTAGACCGCTTTTCCGTGCAAGGCACCCAGGAAGCTGATGTAGATTCCCTGTTGCGGGATTTCATGCAGCGGAATAAGCCGGCCGCCGGAGAAGATGAAGATGGCCTCCCTGAGCAAGGGACCCTTCTGAATCGCCTCGGCCATGATTTCGCGGTCACTCGAGGGGATGGTTTCTTCGAAGAACAACACATCCTTCCAGCGAAACTCCTCACGGGTTTCAGGGTCGATGGCGATCTGTAAATTGTCGCCCAACCAGTTGCGGAACCCCTTTCGCAAGGTTTGCAGGCAGCGCTCGGCTTGGGTCTTGATGGCGCCGTCGGGGGCAAAAATGCGCCACCTCACCAGCTCCGCCCGGATGGACTTATGCGCGACCGGATGCTGGACGCCGTAGGCTGTGATAAATCGCAACATCGCTTTGATCGGAAATTTGGACGCCTTCTCCTGGCCGTTTTGCACGCTTTGCAAGCACGCTGCCAGGTAGTCCAGAAGAGTGTTGAGTTGATCTTTTGAGAAGTCGTGGCGGCTCAGTCTGGCGATTGTGTCCCGGTCGAGGATGGCATGTTTCGCCAGCAGAAACCGCTCCAGAATGGGCCTGAGCAAGTTTCTCTTTTCATTGAGCAAAAGCACCTGGAATGCTCGCCTTTTGATGGCTGTGTTGCTCGAGGCACAGGAGCGCATCAGGACCCCTTTGGCCAGGCGAAGTGTTTTTTCATTTTTGTCAGAGATGACCGCTTGCAGATAATCGATGGCCTTGAAGGCAGCCTTTTCCTGCCAGGTTTGCAGCACGAACGCGGCGACGTGAACACCCTGAACACTTTTGTATTTTGCTTTCATGATCTTGCCAAAGTCCTCCGCCACTCGTCTCTGCAGAGGTGCCGGCTTGCTTGCCAACTGCAGTTGAATCGTCGAACTGTGGGAAACGTTGCCCGTGGCGACGCGGAAGATTTTGTGCCCGACGAAGTGGCCTAGTTGCAGGTTTCCCAGCCACAACGTTGGATCCCGCACAATCATGCCCAGGTCCAAATAATTCTCCTCCGTCTCATAGACGAAACTGCCGATTTGCATGCGACAGCATCCACTCCTTTTCAGTCTCCTGATATGCAATTTTGTCTTTGTGGGCGTCAGGACAATGGCGGAGCCTTGCACTTTCAGGTCATTCGAAGTCAGACCCTGTGCCCGCAGGAACCAGGACGGGATGCGAAAGTCAAAGCCGTCGACCGTGAGCGAAACATAATCCCGGGCGTACATCTCCTCGATGACAGGGGCAAAATTCTGCTCGATGGCTTTACGCTTGTACGTGCTTTTGACGGTCAGCTCTCCCCGGTCGGCCTCGAAGTCCCGGTCGATGATAGTGAAATTGACGATTCTTTCGTAGGGCGCCAGGAACTGGTTGATGGAAACAATGATAGAGCCGAAGAACTCCCGCAGCTTCTCATGGCTGAGCTGGCGAAGATTCACTTGTTCATAGTCATAGTTCGGAAAGAGCAGCAGCGTGTTGTACTCCCGGCGGTCGCCAACCAGGAACACACGCCTGACCGCTTCAAAATCGTTGAACAGGTTTTCGATTTTTTGTGGGGAGATGGTTTCCCCCTGTACGCTCTTGTAAATCTCTTTCTTCCTATCGATGATCTCGAAAAATCCCTCGCCGTCCTGGCGGAAGATATCCCCGGTGTGCAGCCATCCGTCCTCCATCCCGGTGGTTTCATCGTCCAGGTAGCCCATCATGACATAGGGACCTCGAATGAGCATTTCACCATCCTGCGCCAGCTTGATATCGATGCCGGGCAGGGCTTTCCCCACGGAGTTGGTGCGGTAATCGAAAGGTGGGGTCATGGTGATGCCGCCGGTCGCTTCGGTCATGCCAAATCCGCTCATGATTTCGACCCCGCATTCCTGAAAGAATCGAAAGATGTCGGGGTCGAGGTAGCCGGCGGCGGACAGCCCCCATTTCAAGCACCCCCCGGTCATCTCTTGCACGACCGCGCGCACCCCGGCAAGCGGTGCATGTTCAACGTCGATCTTCTCACCGATCTTTTCACGCAATTGAATCCATTTCTTGGGAATGCTGATAAAGACAGTGGGCCGGGTCAATTGCATGTTCTCGACGATGGTTTCGATCTTGGTGTTTTCGATGAAGCTGTAGGTGGCGCCCCAGAAGAGAGACCCGACCATCTCGAAGTATCTGCCGAACGTGTGAAACAGGGGCAGGTAGCAAAGAAAGCGGTCCTGGTCTCCGATTTGTGGCAGCGCGATGGCACGGGCGAAACGCTTGCTGATGATGTTGCGGTGCGAGAACATGATACCCTTCGGGGCCTCGGTGGTGCCTGAGGTGTACATGACGGTCGCAAGATCATCCAGTTTGACCCCGGCCATGGCCTCGATGACCGTGCTGTCTGGCAACGTGATGCCGCGCAACAAGAATTCACCAAATGAGATGATTTGGTCATCAGCGGGAATCTGAGTCGTGTCCATGGCGACCGTCAGGTGGACCTCCTTTGTTTGCCTCCAAATCTTCAGCAGCTCGGCCAGGCGGCGGTCTCGAGACACGAAGATGACTCGGACCCGCGAGTGATTGATGATAAATCTGATGGTTTGCGGCGTGGCATTGACCGGGATAGGCACATTGACGATGCCGCAGATCAGGCACGCCAGGTCGATGCATACCATGTCCAGGGTGTTATCCGACAGGATGGCCACGCGGCAGGGCCCGGAGGGCTGCGCAAGCTCGGCTGTGATGTCCAGAAGACTTTTGGCAATGGCGAAAACCCGGCTTTGCAGCTCCCGCCAGGAGTGGTTCATTGCCCTGCGCCCGGACAGGGTCTGGAAGATGGATTTTTCGCCGTATTCCTGCACCCGCTGCATCAACAGCGCGCCCGTGGTGAAATTGCTCGCATCCACGATGGCCAGCAGCAACCGGAACCAGTCCTCTGACAGATTGTTCTCCTGAACTTTTTGCAGGACACAGCTCCGGCGTGCCGCGTTCAGGAAATTGTGGAGTATCCTTACGAGATGGGGCTGTTGGGCCGGGCCGCACGCTTTCAGACTCTTAAGCAGGCGTTCACCCAGTTGGCAAAGAAGCGGAATCTCGAGGTGCGCCATATTCGTCGAAGATATCGCGCCATCTGTTAGCAGGTCGAGCAGCTGCTGGACGCGGCCGTTTTTGTGCCGGCCGTTTCCGGAATGCAGGGCCTGGATGACCTCGTCAACCTGTTGCAAGACCTCTTTGTCAGTGAGCATAACGTCCTTTTCAAAGATGACGTGACGGATAGAAATTAAACAGACCTGGCTATAAATACAAACAAAATTTTTTGTCATCTGACTCGGAAAGAACAGATGGAACGAAAAATGGTCAAACCCGATGCCGGGAACGCACATGTTTTTGCTTGCAATTCGCACAAATAAATCTTATCATTTTGCTTTGAGTTCGATTTGCACTGGTTCGATGAAAGGAGCTAAATAGAGTGCCATGCCAAATGCTGAAGTTAGAAATGTGATCATCATCGGTTCCGGGCCAGCCGGATACACGGCGGCAACTTACAACGCGCGCGCCATGTTGCAGCCGCTGGTTTTTGCGGGGCCAGAGCCCGGGGGACAGCTAACGTTAACTACAGATGTCGAGAACTACCCGGGGTTTCCAACCGGTGTCATGGGACCGGACTTGATGAACGCCATGCGCGAGCAAGCCGAGCGTTTCGGCGCCGAGATTGTCTGGGATGCAGTGACACGGGTGGATTTCTCTAAACGGCCGTTTTCTGTGTTCGTGGGCGAGCAGGAGTACCTGGGCAGGACCGTAATCATCGCCTCGGGCGCCTCCGCCAGACTTCTGGGCCTTGAATCAGAGAAGAAGCTCATGGGCCACGGCGTCTCAACCTGCGCTGTTTGTGATGGCGCCTTTTATAAAGGCAAAGACGTCATCGTGGTCGGCGGCGGCGATACCGCTCTGGAAGACTCGACCTTCTTGACCCGGTTTGCGAAACGGGTCGAGGTCGTGCACCGCCGGGACCAACTGCGCGCCTCGAAGATCATGCAGGAGCGCGCGTTCAAGAACGAGAAGTTGCATTTTGTCTGGGATACGGTCATCGACGAGATTCACGACGTGGAGAAGCGGAGCGTGACCGGAGTTACCTTGAGAAACGTCAAATCAGGAGAAACAATTCAGCGCGAGGTCGACGGCGTCTTCGTTGCCATCGGCCACAAGCCGAACACCGAAATTTTTCATGGCCAGATTGAGTTGGATGATGTCGGCTATATCGTGCCGAAGCAGCGCACGATGACCAGGGTCGATGGCGTATTTGCTGCCGGCGATGTCGTGGACCACTACTATCGGCAGGCGATTACCGCGGCCGGGATGGGATGCCAGGCGGCGATTGACGCAGAAAGATGGCTCGAGGCGCAGGAATGAAATTCAGCCCACGCTGGCTCATCCAGGCGGCAGCCTTTATTGGCTGCATTTTCTTTTTTCTCGAAATCTGGCAGCGTTCCAAGCAGATGCTCGTCAGCGCCAGTACGCGAGACGTATGGCTGCTCGTACTCCACGGCTCCCTTTTTCTCGGCTGTTTTTTTGTGATGGCCCTCACCAGCTATCTGAAGCAGCGGAAGAATGGCACGCTCGAGAATCCGCTTCCGTTCTTTGAAAAGGTGCTGGCCAAAATGGGGCTGGCGCGATAACCCGGAAGCCCTCGACTTGCCTGATGAGATTCGGTGCCCATGTTTCGATTGCAGGTGGGGTGTTCAATGCCCCACAAAACGGCGTGCAAGCCGGCTGTGATGTCGTTCAGATTTTCACCAAGAACCAGCGTCAATGGCGCACAAAAGAGCTCACCAGCGCCGACGTCGAAAAATTCAAGGCCGAGGAAGAGCGTACGGGCGTAAAAGTGGTGTGTGTGCACGCCTCGTACTTGATCAATCTTGGTGGGGATGACCCGCACAAGCTCGATCAATCACGTCAGAATTTCACGATAGAAATCGAAAGGGCAGAGGCGCTCGGGATTCCCTATCTAATCGTTCATCCCGGTTCTCATGTCGGGCAGGGCGAGCAGCAAGGCATCCTCACCATCGTTGAAAGCCTCAATGAGGTGCTGGACAAATCTGCGGATTTGCGGTTGAAGGTTCTCCTGGAAGCCACGGCCGGTCAGGGCTCCAACCTGGGCCACACCTTTGAACAGTTGGCTGCGATCAAGAACAAGATCGAAGCGACTGGGAGGGTGGGATTCTGTCTCGATACGTGCCACATATTTGCCGCAGGATATGAGCTGCGCGACAAGGAGGGGTACCGCCAAACCATGGACCAGCTCGATCAACTGCTCGGTGCAGAACACATCGGTATCATTCATGCAAATGACTCCAGGTTTGACCTCGGGAGCAAGCGGGACCGTCATGCGCACATCGGTGAGGGTGAGCTTGGCCTTGCTGCATTTGCGAACTTGATAAACGACCCCCATTTCAAAGAGGTGCCGTTTATCATCGAGACCCCCGGCGGGCCGGAGAAAGACAACGAAAATCTGGCGAAACTGCGCAGCCTGGTCGACCAGGGAACCGGCCGGAATCAGGGAGGCGCATGAGGAAATCCATGCGATTCTACCGTGTCATCATCCTAAGCCGGACAAGCCGGAAAGTCTTGCCAAAGAATGACAGAACTTGACTTGTCAGGGCCTGATTTGCGATCAACAAAAAAACGCGAAATCGTCTGGATGCAACGCGGGCGGAACGGCAGCTATCATGGCGACAAACAGCTCATGCAGCATTTGGGATGTGAGTTTGACCTGGCATTCGAGGGAGAATGAACGTTTTGACAACAAACGAACGCGCTGAGGTTCCGAGAGAAGCCATCTTGGACGTCGTGGAACAAAAAAAAACCAGGTTCAATCCGCAGAAAATCATCCTCTTTGGATCCTATGCACGCGGTACGCAAGGCCCCGGCAGTGATGTAGACCTTCTTGTCGTTATGCCCTTGGAGAAAAAACCGCTCCGCCAGGCCATCGAGATTCTGCAGAACATAGATTATCATTTCGGCCTGGATCTGATTGTCAGGAGTCCGGAGGCGTCAATGAGGCGAGTAAAGCTGGGCGATTTTTTTCTGCAGGAAGCGGTTGAGCAGGGGGTTCTTCTTTATGAATCCGATCATTGAAGAATGGCTCCGGAAACCGCAAAGACGCAATGAACGTAAAGGTCAAAATATGATAGCCTGCATTATTCATGAATTGTTTGTTCGTAGTGCCGCCGTCAGGCGGCCAAAGGCTTTAAAAACAGCACGCTGACGCGTGCACTACAAACTTCAAAAGGCAGCTTTGTTCAAAACTTCTATTCGGGTATGCGGCTTTGCCGCGCTAGGACTTACTCAGGCTGATGATTTCGACCTAAAGGGAATATGGCTCACATTTATCAAGAGATCCTTGATTCCATTCAAAAGCCCGTGCGCTACCTGGGCAACGAATGGAATGTCATTCGCAAATCGAAAGAGGAAGCGCGCAAGCGCGTCGTGCTCTGCTTTCCGGACACGTATGAGATCGGTATGTCCCATCTGGGACTGCGTATTCTCTACGCTATCCTGAACAAGCGTGACGATACCGCTGCTGAGCGCTGCTACACCCCCTGGATCGACATGGAGCAGAAGCTGCGGCAGAAAGGATGGCCGCTGGTCTCCCTGGAAACCCAGACGCCGCTCAATGAATTCGATGTGGTAGGGTTTTCCCTGCAGTATGAACTGGAGTACACCAATATTCTCACCATGCTCGATCTGGGTGGAATTCCTCTGCATTCGAGAGAGCGCGCGGCGAAGGATCCCCTCGTCATCGGCGGCGGACCGTGTGCGTTTAGCCCCGAGCCAATTGTCGATTATTTCGATTGTATCCTGATCGGCGATGGTGAAGAGGCCTTCCCGAACGTGGTCGACCGGTTCATTGAATTACGGGATGGCGACTTGCCACGTGCGGAAATCCTGGGTCACCTGGCGCAGTGTGACGGCATTTATGTGCCTTCGCTGTATGAAACCCGCATCGACTCCGAGACAGGGTTCGAGGTCGTCACGGGGAGCACGAACGCCCCCTATCCGGTGCGGCGGACTTACATCGAGGACATCAATCAGTATCCGTTTCCCGCCGACATTCTTGTGCCGCATGGCGACATTGTGCACGACCGGGTTTCCGTTGAGATCGCGCGCGGGTGCACTGAAGGGTGCCGTTTCTGTCAGGCCGGGACGATTTACCGGCCTGTGCGCGAACGCAAGCCGGAGGAAATCATCAAGAGTGTTCTCAAAAGTCTTGCAAAAACCGGCTTTGACCAGGCCTCCCTGACCTCGTTGTCGACCGCGGATTTCAGTTGCATCGGCCCCCTGGCACAGAAGCTGAGCGATGAATTGCAGAAACGGAAAACCGCCATGACTGTCTCTTCCATGCGCGTCTATGGCATGACTGATGACCTCGGCGTGAGCCTGTCAAAAGTCCGGCGCTCGGGATTTACCATTGCACCTGAGGCGGGCAGCCAGCGCATGCGCGACGTCATCAACAAAGGGATCACCGAAGAGGTGATCCTGCATGGCGCGCGCACGGCGTTTCAAAACGGGTGGAACCATGTCAAACTCTACTTCATGATAGGCCTGCCCACCGAGACCGGAGATGACTTGAAAGCGATTGTCGACCTGGGAGTCAAGATTCTCAGGCTGGCCGAGCAGGAGCACGGCAAGAAAGCTCAGGTGACGATCAGCATCTCTTCGCACATTCCCAAGCCCCATGCGCCGTTCCAGTGGCTCGGGGTAGAAGACCAGGCGTCCTTGCGGGAGAAGCAGAAATACTTGCTGCGCCTGATTCGGCCACACAAACGGCTGCGCCTGAAATGGCACGATGTCGAGCACACGTGGCTGGAGGCGATTTTTTCGCGTGGCGACCGCCGGCTCAACAAGGCGGTGGAGCTGGCCTACCGCCGTGGCTGCCGCTTCGACGCCTGGACCGACCAGGTGGATGTTGGGGCCTGGCGCCAGGTGTTTGATGATTTGAACATCGATACGGAAATATGGATGCGGGACATCCCCCTTTATGCCGCGCTGCCGTGGGACCACCTGGATTCGCTGGTGAAAAAGGAGTGGCTCGTTCGCGAGCTGAAGCGGGCCATGAAAGGTCGCTTCTCCCCCGCTTGCGAGAAACCGTTCAAAAGAAAAGATGAGCACGACCGCACAGATCTGGGCCGGCCAACGGAAAGCGACAAACTGGTTTGCTATCACTGCGGTCTGGAGTGCGACCTGGACGCGATCCGGCGTGAGCGCATCGAAAGCTGGAGAAGTCTGGAGAACGGAATCGAAGTCAAAGGCGAAGTGCCGCAGGAGGGGGAGTCGAGTCCGTACCCGCAGCGCGTGACGCGGTACCGGGCCGCCTACACCAAGCTGGGTGAGTGCCGCTTCCTTTCTGCCCTGGATTCGACGCGTACCTTCACACGCGCTTTCAACCGCTCCATGGTGCCGCTCAGATTCAGTCAAGGGTTTCATCCGGCGCCGGTGATTTCATTTGGTCCTGCACTCGCGGTTGGCATGGAGAGCGCTGAGGAGTTCCTCGATTTCGAAACCGTTGCAGACATCCCTGAACAGGAGCTGCGCGCCAGGCTCAACGCGCAGTTGCCCCGCGGGTTGGAATTCACGGCACTGGCGAAAATCGATGCCAGAGCGAAATCCTTATTCGAAGTGATTGATTTCGCTGAATACTCCGTCCTTGTGGACCTGGCAGGGCTGGAGGAGTACCTCGAGACGCGCGCCAACGGTCGTGCTCACGCGACTTCGGTCGCTTTACACGCAGCTTTCGCTAACAAGCTTTTGGAGCGCGACAGCATTGAAGTTAAAAGGACGAGCAAGGGTCGGCTCCGGATTCAGGACGTCAGGCCCCTCATCCGCAAGCTCGAAGTGCTCAATTCAGAGGTCCCCCTGCGGCTTCGTTTGCTCCTTGGTTCGGGCAGGAACGGGAGCGTGCGCCCGGAAATCGTCCTGAAAGAGATGTACGGCGAGGACGTGCCCCTGGAGATGTTCCGCATCCGGCGCGAACGGTTGCTGGTGGAAAAGGCTGGAACTTTCTATTCGCCACTGGAGTTGGACTAATCTTTCATGTTATGAGTCATCCGTTGCATTTTTTGAAAAATTGTCGATCACGCAAAGCCGCAAAGTACGCAAAGATAAGATAGCGTGGAAAGAAGAGATGCACCGATAACTGCTTGAATTATGCTGCTTTGCCGTACTATGGAGACTACCGAAATCAAGCATTCGAACTCGAGAGTCGGGAGCAAAGACTCACGGCTCAAGAAATATCGCGCCTCCTTCTATACCCTCGGGTGCCGGCTGAACCAGGCTGAGACTTCGCTCATCAGCAACACGTTCAAAGAAAAGGGGTACGAGATCGTTGCCTACGGCGAGCCCACCGATGTCTGTGTCATAAACACCTGCACGGTCACCGAGCAGGCAGACGCCAAGTGCCGCCAGTTGGTGCGACAGGTGCTCAAGCGCTCCCCCGATGCATTTGTGGCGGTGGTCGGCTGTTACGCGCAAATGGATTCCGGAATCCTCGCAGAGATCGACGGCGTCGATCTCATTGTTGGCACCGAGGAGAAGCTCCAGGTCTCGTCGTTTGTTGATGTTCCGCACAAGCTGCCTGAGCCGATCGTGCGCAACCGCAAGATTCGGAGCACGCCCTTTACAATCAGCTCGGTCGGCAATTATGAGCATGCCACCCGCGCGAACCTGAAGGTGCAGGACGGCTGTGATTTCATGTGCACCTTTTGCATCATTCCGTTTGCCCGGGGCCGCGCTCGCAGTCGGACTTTCCGGGACATTCAACGCGAGGCCCGGCAACTGGTCGAGCGTGGTCACAAGGAGTTGGTGCTGAGCGGCGTCAATATCGGCACGTATGAATTCGAAGGCAAGACCCTGCTCGATGTCATCAAGATGCTGGAGCGTATCGAGGGACTGGTGCGCATTCGAATCAGCTCAATCGAGCCCACCACGATTCCCGATGCGCTCGTCAACCACATGGCGGAATCTGAAAAGCTCTGTCACCACTTTCACATCCCGGTCCAACACGGTGATGATGCTGTTCTGCAAAAGATGCGGCGGCTGTACACGGTCGGGGAGTATGTTGAGTTTCTGGAGAGGGTACAGAAACGCATTCCAGACGTTTGCCTTGGCACGGACGTCATGGTTGGCTTTCCCGGCGAGGGCGTGGCAGAGTTTGAAACCACCCACCAGCTCTTGCGCGATTTGCCGTTTGCTTACTTTCACGTCTTTTCTTTTTCCGAGCGCGGTGGAACCCCTGCGGTGCGAATGGCGGACAAGGTAGAAGCGCGAGTGAAGAAAGAACGGAGTCAGGCGTTACGCATGCTCTCCAATCAAAAGAGACGAGAATTCATGCAAGGACAAATTGGCAGATCGGTGCGCGTGCTCATGGAAGAACGGTATGAAGATGGCTTGTACCAGGGGTTTACAGACAACTACATCAAAGTGGCCGTGCAGACAGAACGCGACCTGGAAAATCAGATGGTCGAGGTGGAGCTGCGGCAAGTCAGCGAGCAGCCTCTCGCACTCGGCGTCATCAAGGCTTAGTCGATGAAGAAAGTCTACATTGAAACATACGGCTGTCAGATGAACGAGTACGATACGGAGCTGGTCAAAAGCATCCTCGAATCAAGAGATTACGAGTTGACGGCAGCCGAAGCGGACGCAGATGTGATTTTCATGAACACCTGCGCCATTCGTGAAAACGCTTACGGCAAAATCTACGCGCGTCTGGGAGACATCAAACACTTGAAACATGAGAAGAAAAACCTTGTGGTCGGACTGCTCGGCTGCATGTCACAAAATCTGCGCGGCAGTCTCGACAGGAACGAGGATTTGGTCGATATTTTTGCCGGGCCGGACAGTTACAAACGGCTTCCGGACATGATCGAAGCGGTCCTGGCCGGCAGTCACCGGGAAGTCGACTTCAGTCTGTCCGAGTTCGAGGATTATAGCGATGTCTATCCACGACGTGTGCCAGGCGTCAACGCCTGGATTGCGGTCATGCGCGGGTGCGACAATTTCTGCACCTTCTGTGTGGTGCCCTACACCAGAGGTCGCGAGCGCAGCCGGACGCTCGAGAGCGTCGTCGCCGAAACGGAACGGCTGGTGGCCGAGGGGTTCAAACAGGTCACCCTGTTGGGCCAAAACGTCAACTCTTACCAGTGCAACGGGACCGACTTCGCAGACTTGATCGTGGCCGTGGCGCGCGTAGACGGTCTCGAGCGGGTGCGTTTCATCTCACCGCATCCCAAGGATTTTCCTGACAAGCTTCTGCGGGTCATGGCGGAAACCCGAAAGATTTGCCATCACATCCATTTGCCCCTGCAGGCGGGAAACAATCGCGTCTTGCAGATGATGGCGCGCACGTACACTCGAGAAAGTTTTCTGGCGCTGGTCGAAAAAATACGGAATACTGTCCCAAACGTCACGTTGACAACGGACGTGATCGTTGGCTTTCCAACTGAGTCCGACGAAGAGTTCGAGCATACGCTCGAAGTTATCCAAGAAGTCGAGTTCGATGCGGCGTTCATGTTCAAATATTCGGAAAGAAAAAACACCATTGCTTACCGCAACTTTGTCGATGACGTGCCGGAGGAAAAAAAGACCGAGCGTATCGTCAGAGTCAATGAGCTGCAAAAAGCCAAGTCCCTGAAGAAAAACAAAGAGGAAATTGGCACCATGCAGCACATTCTCGTGGAAAGTGCGAGCAAAAAGAATTCGGCTGAGTGGATCGGCAGAACGGACGGCAACAAAATTGTGGTCTTCGAAAGAGGTAATTGTGACCAGGGGGAGATGATTGCGGTCAAGATCACCGGGGCCAGCGCGAATACGCTCTTTGGGGACAGGGTGGAACAGCGATGACAGAGTTTTATTGATTTAGCCACGAATAAGATGAGTCTCGTGTATTCGGTGAGCTTCGGTGACTTCGGTGGTCTCAAAATCTTTCCCACCGAAGGGCACCGAAGTCACCGAAATACAGCGGATTTGATTGCGGCTTTATCGCGCTGCATGAATCGATGGCTAAGCATTCTTAGAATTAAGTTAAGTCCAGACAGAACGAGATAGAGCCAGGTTTTTGTTTACACACTAACACTTCGGGGCGAAAAATATGGCATTTCAAGGGTTGGATTTTTACGGCATTGAGAATCTTCTTTCAGAAGAAGAGCGTTTGGTCCGCAACACCGTGCGTGAGTTCATCGAGGCGGAATTCATGCCGCTTGTGCGGGAAAGTTACCGCAAGGGGGAGTTTCCCGTGCAACTGATTCCTCCGATTGGCGAGCTGGGGCTGCTTGGGGCAAATCTGTCCGGATATGGCTGCGCCGGGCTGAAGCCGGTCGCCTACGGCTTGATCAGTCAGGAGCTCGAGCGCGGCGATAGTGGCCTGAGAAGCTTCGTTTCGGTCCAGGGCAGCCTGGTGATGTATCCGATTCACACCTTTGGGTCGGAGGCGCAAAAGCAGACCTGGCTGCCCAAATTGGCAAAGGGGGAAGCCATCGGCTGTTTCGGGCTAACAGAGCCTGATTTTGGCAGCAACCCCTCTGGCATGCGCACGCGAGCTGAGAAGACGGATGAAGGATGGCGCCTGAACGGCAGTAAAATGTGGATTACGAACGGAACGCTTGCCGATATCGCCGTGGTCTGGGCAAAAACGGAGGCCGGCATTCGTGGCTTCCTGGTCGAGAAGGGGACGCGGGGATTTGAAAGCAAAGCCATGCACGGCAAGCTGTCGCTGCGCGCCTCGGACACCGCCGAGCTGCTGTTCGACAACTGTGACATCCCTCAGGAAAATCTTTTGCCCGCAACAAACGGGCTGAAAAGCGCGCTCATGTGTTTGAGTCAGGCCCGGTACGGGATCGCCTGGGGAGCCATCGGCGCGGCGATGGCCTGCTATGAAGAGGCGCTGACCTACGCCAGGGGCCGCGTTCAGTTCGACGGCAAGCCCATTGCCTCGCATCAGTTGGTCCAGGAGAAGCTGGTCTACATGCTGACTGAAATCACCAAAGCACAGCTTCTGGTCTTGCAGTTGGGTCGACTGAAACAACAGGACAAAGTGACTCCCGGTCAGGTTTCCCTGGCGAAACGAAATAATGTCTATCACGCGCTCGAGATTGCCCGCCTGGCCCGGCAGATTTTGGGCGCAAATGGCATTCTCGATGACTATCAGGCCATGCGCCATCTTTGCAATCTGGAAACGGTGATCACTTACGAGGGAACGCACGACATACATACGCTTATTTTGGGCAACGAAATCACTGGCCTCCCGGCTTTTTCTTGAGCCAAATGTAAGTGAACAGACGATGAATCTCTACGACAAAGACGACGGCTTCAAGAAATTCACCCTGGAGGAGGCGAACGCGCTCTTGCCTGAGGTCATCCAAAGAACTGAAAAGGCAGTGCAGCTTCTGGAAAAGGTCAAGCAAACCTACGATGCGGAACGTTCGAACGACCCCGACAGGGCCGAGGCAGAGTTCGATGCAGAATGCGCCCATATCCTGGACCGCTGGTCGCGCGAGATTGTGGCCCTGGGCGCCTACCCAAAAGGCTATTTCACCGTAGATTTCAAATCCCCTCTTCCTGATACCTTGTTTTGCTGGACTTTGGGCGAGCGAGTGATCTCTCACACGCACAAAATATTCGAAAGCTACAAGGACCGCGTCCCAATTCAGGACATCCCTTCCCTGGGATTCGAGAACTCTCTAAATTGACCATGTTCAAAAACGTTTTCTTTTTCCTGTTTACACACTTTTCAGTCGGGCTTGTTTTTACGATTCTTATGATTTCCCGGCAAGAAATCGGGAAGCTTTTTTTCCGGGTGACGACACTCTTGGCTTCAGGGCTCATCGTGGTCGCCCTTGCGGCGAAGCCATTCGGGGCCATAGATTGGTCGTATCTCTTTCATCCTGCTCCGGAGGCCGACACGCTCTGGCCACAACTAAGCTATTGGTTTCTTGTGATCACGGCCTTCCTGCTTCTCGTATACAATGTGGTTTCTACCGGATTCCACAAGTTCCTGCTCGCAGCAAGTTTCCTGACCGGCCTTGCCGGTATTTCCTGTTTTTCACTCGTCACCTACCGACCTGCCGGAGCGGCGTTTGCCCACCAGGGGCTGTTCGTCACAAACGGCATCACTGCGACGTTGCTTTTGGGCTCGGTTCTGGGAGCGATGATCACGGGACACTGGTACCTGGTGCAGCACAAGTTGAGCTTGACGCCTTTAAAAAACAGCACTCGTGTTTACCTTCTTTCAGTCTTTTCGCGAACTGGCATCGTGGTGGCAAGTTTATTGCTTACCTGGAATGTGGATTTGGACACCAGCCCGTCACAGCTTCTCACAGGTCTGAGTTTCAACAGCTTTGTTTTCTTTCTTCGGATTGGCTTCGGCCTGATCATTCCGCTCATTTTCGGCCTGCTGATCTGTAGTGCTGTTACGATTCGGTCAACTCAATCCGCAACCGGAATGTTGTACGCTACTATTGTATTGATTTTGATTGGCGAGACCTTTGCCAGGTTCTTGTATTTCTCTGTGGGCATTCCCTTGTAGTTTCCACTTTCGGTTCTGCGGAGACAGGGATTTGTCTTGCTTTTTCCTGCGGTAGTCATTATATTCCCGTCTGCACGTTACACAAATACTTAGAAAAGAAGTGCACAGTTGCTGCTATGAGCGTTGAACTTGAACTCAAACCCAGCCATAAACTGGAATTGTTGAGCGCAGTTTTCCAGGGCAGACCCCTGCGCTCCATCCTCGAACCGTTTACCACCAGGCAATTGGTGCAGGCGCATGCATTCTTGTGGGATAAACTGGTTGAGATACACTATTTGACACAACCGCGGCAATTCGAGCGCGAAGTCGTCACCCGAAACATGGTGCCTTCCGCGACTTATCAGAGACAGCAAGGGTGCGACTTACGCCTGGATTACTGCAAGGGAGTCGAGTGCATCTGGTCAAATCCTGTTTGTGCTGGCAATAAAGTCAAAAACAATATGGAGGCCATGGCGAAAGCGATTTCCCAATACCTGAAATCGTCCAAACAAGCCCGGCCGGTTCCGCTCAAAAAGCGATATGTCACGAGCATCGAAGTCAATGAATAACAGGCGGAGCAAATGGATATGTCATCTCTAACTTCTATCATTCTATATACATCAGTGGGGGTTGTGTTGTATGCTTTGGGTTGGCTTTCTGCTTTCTTTTTCTCCAAAAGCAAGCTGAGAAATGCCAATGCTCAGGTCGAGGATATCCTGACCCAGGCGCAACGAGAAGGCGAGCGCATCAAGCAAAGAACCATTTTGAAAGCCAAAGAGCAGTGGTATAGAGTGCGTGACGAGCAGGAGAGCCGCCTGAAAGCTCGGCAAAAGAAACTCGACAAGATTGAGCGTGAGTTCTCCGAGAAGGAAAAGAGGGTGTTGCGCAAAGAGAGTGAGTTCGGCCAAAAAGAGAGCAACCTGCGCTACAACGAAAGAAACTTGCAGGAGCAGAAAGAGGCGCTCAGAACCAAAGAAGATGAGCTGAATCGCCTCATGCATGAACAGAACCTGGCGCTCTCCAAGATATCGCAGATCAGTCCGGGGGAAGCCAAGGAATTGCTGCTGGAGAATCTTCGGCGAGAATATAAGGCCGAGGCCGCACAAATCTACAAAGAATATGTTGACAAAGCCAAGGACAATGCCACGCGCGAGGCCAAGAAAATTATCACCATGGCCATCGAGAGGAACGCCGCCGATCACTGCGTGGAAACCACGGTCTTGGTCGTGCCTCTACCTTCGGAAGACTTGAAGGGGCGTATCATTGGACGGGATGGCCGCAACATCAAAGCCTTCGAACAGGCCACTGGCGTGAAAGTCATTGTAGGTGACA
Source organism: bacterium (assembly GCA_046757165.1). Taxonomy (GTDB): domain Bacteria; phylum Zhuqueibacterota; class Zhuqueibacteria; order Oceanimicrobiales; family Oceanimicrobiaceae; genus JBHHXT01. Next base: position 35,651 of record JBHHXT010000006.1, read on the forward strand.
CGCCAGAAGCGGTCGTGCTTTCTGCTTTCGACCCCGTACGACGCCAGGTTGCCAGGCTGGCACTCGAAAAGATTATCAGCAACCACAGAGTGCACCCACAGATGATCGAAGACATCGTGCGGAATGCGGAAAAAGAGGTGGACCGGCTCATCTGGCGAGTTGGAAACGAAGTTATCGCTCGCATCGGCGTTGGCCGTATGCACCCGGATTTGATTCGTATTCTGGGCCGTTTGAGATATCGCAGCAGCTATGGCCAAAACGTGCTGCAGCATTGCGAGGAAGTGGCAACGCTCACCGGCGCCATGGCAGCCGAGCTCAAGCTGGATGTCAAGCTCGCCAAGAGAGCGGGCCTGATGCACGACATTGGCAAGGCCATGAGCCAGGACCAGGAAGGCACCCATGTGCAGATCGGTCTCAAGGTCGCCAATAAGTTTAGAGAGAATCCGGTCGTTTTGAATGCGATTGCCTCCCATCATGAGGACGAACCCAAAACCTCCCTCATTTCTGTGCTTGTCGCCTGCGCCGACTCCATTTCAGGCGCACGTCCGGGAGCACGACGCGACACTCTGGACGGCTATGTGCGCAGAATTGAAAGCCTGGAGAAGGTTGCAGATTCCTTTGACCTGGTGAGCAAAGCCTACGCCATTTCCGCCGGCCGTGAAGTTCGGGTGATTGTGCAGCCAGAAAAAGTGAGCGATGCGCAGGCCAATCTGCTCGCCAGCGACATCGCCGAGAAAATACACTCCGATCTGGAGTATCCAGGGCAGATCAAAGTCACCGTGATTCGGGAAACCAGGGCCGTGAGTTACGCATAACGAAGAAAATATGGATGAATACTCACCTAAACAGGATGTTGTAGCATGCGCACCGTTTTAGAAACCATCAAGAGCCCGCAGGATCTCAAACCTCTCAAAATCGCTGAATTGCAGCAGCTTTGTGCAGAGATCCGAGACTACTTCGTCAGCGTCATAACCAGCGTCGGGGGACACTTCGCGCCCAGCCTGGGCGTGGTGGAGCTCACAACTGCTCTCCACTATGTGTTTGACGCGCCTGCAGACAAGCTGATATGGGATGTTGGCCATCAGGGCTACGTCCACAAAATACTCACCGGCCGTCGGGAGGAGCTCAGAACCATCAGACAGTACAAAGGTATTAGCGGGTTTCTGAAGCGCACCGAGAGTCTGTATGATGACTTCGGGGCTGGCCATGCCAGTACCTCCATTTCCGCGGCGCTTGGATTCGCAGCCGCCAGGGATTTGAAAGGCGGAGAGAATAAAGTCGTCGCCATCATCGGTGATGGCGCGCTGACTGGCGGCCTGGCCTATGAGGCGTTGAATAATGCCGGTAGCCTCAACAAGGACATTCTCGTTGTTCTGAACGACAACCAGATGTCCATCTCGCCCAATGTCGGTGCCATTTCGAAATATCTGACCGAGATTACCTCTCATCCGCGCTACAACAAGCTCAAAGACGAGATCTGGAATTTGACCGAAAAGATGCCCGTCGGTAAGAAGCGAATTCGAAAGGTTGTCCGCAGGGTAGAGGAAAGTTTGAAGAATCTCATGGTTCCGGGCATGTTTTTTGAGGAGCTTGGCTTCAGATACTTCGGCCCGATCGATGGTCATGACCTGCGAGAGCTTATCCCGACGCTGCAGAATCTGAAGAATCTCAAGGGCCCCAAAGTGCTTCATGTATTGACGGTGAAAGGGAAGGGCGTCGACTATGCCGAGAAAGATTCGGTCAGATTTCATGCAGTTTCCCCGCTGCCGAAGCAATCGGCCGGTGACGAGCGGGTCGTTCCTAAGCCGCCGGCGTATAACAAAGTTTTCACGGATGCGCTTATTGAACTAGGCCGCAGCAACGAGAAAGTTGTGGCGATTACCGCGGCCATGGCTGAAGGCACGGGCCTCGTGAAGTTCCAACAAGAGTTCCCCGAAAGATTTTTTGATGTCGGAATCGCCGAAGGACATGCCGTCACCTACGCGGCTGGCCTGGCGGCGGAAGGCATTCGTCCGTGCGTCGCGATCTATTCGACTTTCCTGCAACGCGCCTACGACCATATCATTCATGACGTCGCGCTTCAGCACCTGCCCGTCGTTTTCACGCTGGACCGCGCCGGACTGTGCGGCGCGGATGGCCCGACACACCACGGCACCTTTGACTTGTCCTATCTCTCACTTATTCCCGGCATGATCGTGGCGGCTCCCAGGGATGGCGACGAGCTGAGAAACCTGTTGCACACGGCCTTTGCCCAGGACAGCAATCCTTTCGCGATTCGTTATCCCAAGGACACGTGTGTCAATCTTTCCGGCCGGCACGAGTTTACGGAGATGGAGATCGGCTCCTGGGAAGTGCTGCGCCATGGGAATAATCTGGCGCTGCTGGCCGTTGGAACAATGGTAGAAAATTCCCTGCGGGCCGCCGAAAAATTGCAGAGAGAGGGCGTCTCGATTGCGGTCGTCAACTGCAGGTTTGTCAAACCCCTCGATGCGGACTTGTTAAGCGAGCTCGCTCGAAAGTATGACCACCTGGTGACGGTTGAAGAGAATGTGCTCAGGGGCGGCTTCGGCTGCCAGGTCGGTCAACATTTGCGGATGCACGGCATAGAATTGGGGACGATTTCCCATCTCGGCATCCCCGATGATTTTGTCGAGCATGGCTCCCGGTCGATCCTGCTCGAGAATCTGGGGCTTTCGCCGAACAGAATAGCAACGTTTTGCTCGAAGGTTATCGAGCACCAGCAAGAATTCGAACCTGTTTCGCTTGAAGCCTCGAAAGCAATGAACAAGATAATGATGTAAGCTTAAGAATTAAGGAAGGAGATACCATGCCCGCCAAAAGAGTGAAAATTGCGGCTGCTTTTACGATAGTTGCCGGACTGCTTGTCTGGTTGACGATTTCCGGGTTTGACGAGAACATGCAATACTACCGGGATGTCAAGGATTTGAAGAGTCTGCCGGCGAGTGAATTGTCCAAAGGGCTGAGAGTCAAGGGGTATTTGGTCGCTGGCTCGGTTGAAAGAGCGGACAACACCAGTCTGGAAAGATTCTTTTTGATTGAGGAGAGCGGTCACCAGTTGCGCGTTCGATATGACAAAGAACTTCCAGACACGTTCAAAGATGGGGCAGAGGTGCTCGTGGAGGGGAAAATGACCGAGGCCGGTTATTTCGATGCCAAAATGCTGATGGCCAAATGTCCGTCAAAATACGAAAGTACCGAAGAATTCAATGCCAGGGATTATGATCCCGCGAAGTATCAGAATCGGGACGGCACGAATTAGGGAGTGATTGACCGAAAACCATAGAACGATTTCATAGCGGAGGGATAAAGGTTGGAGACTATGCCTGATATTGGACACCTGATCCTGGTTTTGGCGCTAGCCTGTGCAGTGTACGCCATTGTGGCATCCATCTGGGGTGGGCGCAGGCAAAGAGAGGACATGCTCAGGTCCGGGGAGAACGCCTTGTATATGGTGACGTTTCTGCTCACGCTGAGCGTGTTCGTCCTGTGGCAACAGATCCTGGCACACGATTTTCACAACGAATATGTCGCCAGCTATTCGAATCGTGACATGCCGGTTTTTTATGTGCTCGCCTCTCTCTGGGGCGGTCAGAAGGGCTCGCTGCTGTTCTGGGGGTGGCTGCTGTCGCTCTATTCTTCTCTGGCGGTTTACCTGAACCGCGGCAGGAATCGCGAGCTCATGCCTTACGTGGTCGCAACTCTGGTGGCGGGCGCGATGTTTTTCATTCTGCTAAACCTTTTTGTTTCACAACCCTTTGAAAAGCTCTGGCAATTGGCGGATGGCCGGGTTATCAAAGCCCTTGTGCAACCTCCAGGGTCGGTTGCGTTTGCGCCCGCCGACGGCCGGGGATTGAACCCGCTGCTGCAACATCCAGCCATGGCGATTCACCCGCCGGTGCTCTATCTTGGCTTCGTGGGATTCGGTGTGCCCTTCGCGTTCGCCATCGCCTCTTTGTTGACCGGCAGACTCGATAGCCAGTGGTTGCTCACGATCCGGCGTTGGACGCTTGTGCCCTGGTTCTTTCTTGGGATTGGCATGCTGCTCGGTGGCAAATGGGCCTATATGGAGCTCGGCTGGGGTGGGTACTGGGCCTGGGACCCGGTGGAAAACGCTGCCCTCATGCCCTGGCTCGTCGGCACGGCTTTCATCCACTCGGTCATGATCCAGGAAAAGAAGAACATGCTCAAGGTTTGGAACATGGTGCTTATTTTATTGACCTACACCTTGTGCATTTTTGGCACCTTTCTGACCCGAAGTGGTGTGGTCTCCTCGGTGCATTCTTTTGCCCGTTCTGAAATCGCGCCCTGGTTTGTCGGTTACCTGGTGCTGATTATCGTCGGTTCTGCAGCGCTGCTGATCAAGCGACTGCCAGCCCTCAAGAGTGAGCACCATTTTGAATCGGTTGTGTCGAGAGAGTCGGCTTTCCTGCTCAACAACCTCGTCTTTCTGGGGGCCCTGTTTGCCGTCTTCTGGGGAACCATCTTCCCGATGGTGACCGAGGCGATTCGCGAGGTAAAGATTACAGTGGCCGAGCCATTCTTCAACAAGGTGACCATCCCGATTGGCCTGTTCTTGTTGCTGTTGACCGGTGTCGGTCCCTTGTTCGCCTGGAAAAAGACCTCCTCTAAGCTCTTGCTGAGAATCTTTCTGAAACCGACGCTGGTTTCCCTGGCAGGGCTTGTGATCATGTTGGTGGCTGGCATCCGCCATTTCTACGCCCTTGTCTCATTTACCTTGGCTATTTTTGTCACTGCGACAATCCTGGCTGAATTCCATAAAGGTGCCCGCGCCCGCATGCGCACAAACGCCGAAGGCTATGTTGAAGCCCTCTTCCGGCTTTTCGAACGCAACAAACGGCGCTATGGCGGCTACATCGTTCACTTCGGCATGGTGGTCTTGTTCGTCGGCTTCACCGGCAAAGCATTCGATACGGAAAAAGAAAGCCATCTGAAGAAAGACGAGTCAATGCAAATCCGGGATTACACCCTCACGTATTTGGGTCTCGAGACGCTGCAAGATGAGAACAAAATCGTCTGGCAGGCGACGATGGACGTCTACAAGGGTGGACAGAAGGTCAAGACCATCTATCCCAACAAGCATTATTACCCCGTCCAGGAGCAGCCTACAACCGAAGTCGTCCTCAGGTCGACTTTACTCGAGGATCTTTATGTCGTCCTGGCGCAGCCGAATGAGGACGAGAGCGCTGTGTTCAAAGTCTACATAAACCCGCTGGTCAACCTGGTCTGGATCGCGGGATTTATTATCACGTTAGGAACATTCGTCATTTTGCTGCCGGATGGAAAAGAGAAGAAGCGATCCCGGAAACCCCGGCAGTTAGCTTCGCAGCCGGAATATGTTTGACCGCAGGATAGAGAGAATCTCCAAAGTCCTGGTGTCAGCCTCCTTTGCCCTTCGGGGCAGCATTCCCCAGGTTGACTAATTTTTCACTTGACAATGCGAGGCGATTTCCCTATATTAAACCCGACCAAAATAGTCGCATTTTTGAGCCATGCTAAAGCTATCCAAAAAATCAGAATACGGCATTATTGCCCTGAAGCATATGCTCAACCAACCTGCGGGAGAGGTGAGCACGGCTAAAGACATTGCCCGCGTGTACAACATTCCGGCTGAGGTGATGGCAAAGATTCTGCAAACTTTGGCTCGCAAGGGCATTGTTCAATCGTCGCAGGGAGCAAAGGGCGGATATTTTCTCGCCAGAGAAGGCGGGCGGATCAGCCTATCGGAAATCATAGAGTCTATCGAAGGGCCGGTCGGGATTGTCAACTGCGTCAACGATCAGGATTGTGACTGCGTGCAGTTGACCAATTGCAACATCAGCGATCCCTTCAAAGTGATTCAAAAGCAATTCAAGATATTTCTTTCGGGCATCTCACTGGCTGACATCAATGATCAAATGGAGATGCAAAGAGTACGGTGGTATTGATCGGTTCAATAAATCTAGGGAGGTGAAGAATGATCACCCTGACACCAAAGGCGATTACCGAAGTGAAACGGCTGATGCAGGAAGAGAATTCAGCCCAGCAGATGGGACTGCGAGTCGGCGTCAAAGGTGGCGGTTGTTCCGGGCTGTCGTACGTCCTCGACTTCGTAAAGGAACCGCGCCAGGATGACAAGATTTTGGAGTTTGACGGGATCAAGGTGTTTATGGACCCCAAGAGCGCTATCTATCTGAAGGGAACCCAGCTCGATTTCACCGATGGATTAGGTGGGACTGGATTTACGTTTAGCAATCCGAATGCGCAACGGACATGCGGCTGCGGCAGCAGTTTTGCAGTTTAGAGGTCATTTGAACGAATAGGAGCGTTGCATGAGTACCGAACAGGAAACAATCGAGGAGTTTACAAGGAGCGAATACAAGTGGGGGTTCACGACGGACCTGGACACCGATCTGGCCCCTAAGGGTCTCAACGAGGACATCGTTCGACTGATCTCCAGGAAGAAGAAGGAGCCCCAGTTCATGCTCGACTGGCGTTTGAAAGCCTTCCGGCACTGGCAAACGATGGCAGAGCCCACGTGGCCTAACGTCCACTATCCGGCCATCGACTATCAAGATGCCTACTACTACGCTGCGCCGAAGAAGGAAAAAAAACTGAAAAGCCTCGATGAGGTCGACCCCAAGATTCGTGAAACCTTTGACAAACTCGGCATTTCGCTCACTGAGCAAAAGAGGTTGAGCGGCGTGGCTGTGGATGCTGTCATGGACAGCGTCTCTGTGGCAACCACGTTCAAAGATGAATTGCAGAAACACGGCATCATCTTTTGCTCGTTCTCTGAAGCGGTACAGAATCACCCCGATTTGGTGAGAAAGTACGTGGGTTCAGTGGTGCCCTATACCGACAATTTTTTTGCTGCCCTGAACTCAGCTGTGTTCAGTGATGGTTCTTTCTGCTATGTCCCCAAAGGGGTGCGCTGTCCCATGGAGCTATCGACCTACTTTCGAATCAACGCCGCCAACACGGGACAATTCGAGAGAACGCTCATCGTGGCCGAGGAGGGGGCCACGGTCAGCTATCTGGAAGGGTGCACGGCGCCCATGCGTGATGAAAACCAGCTGCATGCTGCCGTCGTGGAAATCGTGGCGCACAAGAATGCCAAAGTGAAGTACTCCACCGTGCAGAACTGGTATCCCGGCGATGAAAATGGCCGCGGAGGAATCTACAACTTCGTGACCAAACGCGGTATTTGTCAGGGCGACCACGCCAAAATATCGTGGACACAAGTAGAAACCGGTTCTGCCATCACCTGGAAATACCCCAGTGTGATCCTGAAGGGGGATCAGTCGGTAGGCGAGTTCTATTCCGTGGCCCTGACCAACAACTACCAGCAGGCAGACACCGGCACAAAGATGATTCACCTGGGGCGCAACACCTCCAGCACTATTATCTCCAAAGGCATTTCAGCCGGTCGCAGCAACAATTCTTACCGCGGTCTGGTACGAGTGGCGCGGAACGCAGAGAATGCACGCAATTTTTCTCAATGCGATTCGCTCTTGATCGGGGACAAGTGCGGGGCGCATACGTTTCCTTACCTGGAGGTCCACAACCGGAGCGCCAGGATCGAGCACGAAGCCACCACCACGAAAATTGGCGAAGACCAGATTTTTTATTGCAACCAACGCGGTATTGGGACAGAGAACGCGATTGGGTTGATCGTCAACGGGTATTGCAAGGAAGTCTTCCGCGAGCTGCCCATGGAGTTCGCGGTGGAAGCACAGAAGCTCCTGGCGATCAGCCTGGAGGGCAGTGTCGGGTAAACACGACACTGTGAGGCGTTTTGTAACCGGAGAGAGGAAGAAACCACAGAGAGGCAAAGTTCACGAAGTTGAAGAATGATAGGAGAGCAACCAGACACCATGTTGAAAATACGAAATCTTGAAGTTGCAGTAGAAGGAAATCAGATTCTCAAAGGCCTGGATTTAGAGGTGAACGCCGGTGAGGTGCACGCCATCATGGGACCGAACGGCAGCGGAAAAAGTACGCTGGCCAACGTGCTGGCTGGCCGCGAGGAATATGAGCTCCTCGCCGGGACCATTGAGTACAACGGCCAGGACCTGCTCGATATGGCGCCGGAAGAGCGCGCCCACGCAGGGCTTTTTCTCGCCTTTCAATATCCCATCGAGATCCCGGGGGTGAGCATGTCCAATTTTCTCAAGATCGCCCTAAACGAAATCCGCGAAGCGCGCGGACAGGAGACGCTCGACGCCATGGATTTCTTCTCCCTGGTCAGGGCCAAACTGAAGATGGTTGAGATGGACGAGAAGTTCCTCAGTCGCTCAATCAATGAGGGCTTTTCTGGCGGTGAGAAGAAGCGCAACGAGATTCTTCAGATGGCTGTGCTGGAACCGAAGCTGGCCATTCTGGATGAGACGGATTCTGGATTGGACATTGATGCGCTCAAGATTGTGGCGAACGGCGTCAATGAGCTGCGCGGCAAGAAAAACGCGATCGTGGTTGTCACCCACTATCAGCGCTTGCTGAATTACATTGTGCCGGATTTTGTGCATGTTTTACTGGACGGGCGAATCGTCAAGTCCGGAGACAGGAAACTGGCGTTGCAACTCGAAGAGCAGGGGTACGACTGGCTGAAGGAAGAAAACGACCCGCCAGTCACAGCCTGAATCAATCGACCATCGATTATCGATGGTCGACGATTAAGGAAGCTCAGGACTTGAAACAAGGAATTGCACGGTACATGAAAAACATAGACATCGAGAAAGAGGACATCAAGAGATGGTACCTCGACAACTTTGAGCGGGTTGAGGACAGGTTTAACGGCTTTCGGAATCTACCATTTCATCAGACGCGCAGAGCTGCTATCGCCAGGTTTTCTGAGTATGGCTTTCCGACCCCGCGCCATGAGGATTGGAAGTATACAAACGTGGCTCCCATTCTGCAGCAAAAGTTCACATTGGCCTCCGCTGCCGTCGATGTGCCGGACGGACTTTTGCAGGAGCTGCAATTTGACGGTTTGCAGGAGAACGTTGTCGTGCTGGTCAACGGCCGGTACTCGGCTGCCCTGTCCAATCTGACCCTCGACCAGAAGGGGGTCATTATCAGCAGCCTGGCAGAGGCGATGGTCAGTCATCCGGAGATTGTCAATCCCGCTCTGGGCAAATATGCCAACTTCGATGAAGAGAGCTTTACGGCACTCAACACCGCCTTCACGTCGGACGGAACAGTGATTTACCTTCCGGATAACACGCAGGTGCAGGAACCCATTCATCTCATTCACCTCTCCGATTCCCGGTCTGAGAGATTCGTTTCACACCCTCGCAATCTGTTTCTGATCGGGAAAAACAGTCAGGCCGATATTATCGAGACCTTTGCTGGCGTTTCGGAGCCCCACTATTTCAACAATCTCGTCAGTGAGGTTGTTCTGGCTGAAAACGCACGGCTCAATCACCTGAAGGTGCAGGAGGAAGGGAGAACGGCGTTCCACATTTCGAACGTGCACGTTCACCAGGAGCGGTGCAGCGTATATTCATCCGTGAACATCGACCTCGGCGGGGCGCTGGTTCGCAACAATCTGAACGTCCGGCTGAACGGCGTTGGCTGTGCGTCGTATCTGTTCGGTTTCTACATGGGCAGCGGAACACAGCACATCGACAACCACACCTTCGTCGACCACGCTCTGCCGCACTGTTTCAGCAACGAGCTGTACAAGGGTATTCTCGATGAGAAAGCCAAAGGCGTCTTCAACGGCAAGATCCTCGTGCGGCCGGATGCACAAAAAACCAACGCGCTACAATCCAACAAAACATTGCTTTTGACGGATGAGGCCTCCATCAACGCCAAACCGCAGTTGGAGATCTTTGCCGACGACGTCAAATGCACGCACGGCGCCACCATCGGTCAGTTGGACGACGAGGCGCTTTTCTACCTCCGCGCGCGTGGCATCGGCAAGGAGATGGCCGGAGCCATGTTGCGCCACGCTTTTATCAGAGATGTCCTCGATAACGTCAAAGAGACATCCGTACGTGAAAAGTTGGATGCCAAGATCATGCAAAGATTCACAAATGGTAAATAAGGTTTAGCGATGGAAGACCTCCTTCAACGTAGAGTTGCAGTGCCGGAAGTCTCTTGCCCCATCGAGGTATTTGACGTCGAGATGGTACGCGATGACTTTCCACTTTTGCACAAGAGAGTGCACGGCAAACGTTTGGTGTACCTCGATAATGCCGCGACCTCCCAGAAACCGCGGGTCGTTATCGAGGCGGTCAAGGCGTATTACGAAGTGCAGAATGCCAATATTCACCGGGGCGTGCACTACTTGAGTGAGCTGGCCACCTCACAATATGAAGAGGCGCGCGTCAAAGTCCGGAAGTTCATCAACGCAGGCTCGGAAAAAGAGATCATTTTTACACGCGGCACGACAGAATCGGTGAATCTGGTCGCCGCGTCCTATGGCCGGCAACATCTGAAGGATGGGGATGAAATTGTCATCTCTACGATGGAGCATCACTCGAACATCGTTCCCTGGCAGCTTCTGTGCGAGCAGACCGGTGCCAAGCTGCGCGTGATTCCAATGAATGACTCCGGTGAGCTCGTTCTCGCGAAGTACGAGTCGCTTTTGACGGAGCGCACGAAACTCGTCGCGCTGGTCCACATCTCTAATTCGCTCGGCACGATCAACCCGGTGAAAGAGATGATTGCCTCCGCCCATGCCCGCAACATCCCGGTTCTTCTCGATGGCGCGCAAGCCGTAGTACACACCCGCGTTGACGTGCAGGATCTGGATTGTGATTTCTATGCCTTCTCGGGGCACAAGATGCTGGGACCGACCGGAATCGGTGTGCTCTACGGCAAGGAGGCGTTGCTGGACGCCATGCCGCCCTATCAGGGAGGCGGCGATATGATCAAATCCGTCACGTTTGACCGGACGACCTATAATGACTTGCCCTACAAATTCGAAGCGGGTACGCCCAACATGGCCGGGACCATCGGCCTTGGCCACGCGATTGACTATCTGCTCGACCTCGGTTTTGACAAGATAGCGGGGCATGAGGCGTCGTTGCTGCAATATGCGCATGAAGCGTTATCCTGCATCTCGCAAGTCAAACTCATCGGCACTGCCAAGCGCAAAGCCGGGGTGGTTTCCTTTGTGATCGAGGGCGTGCATGCGCATGATGTTGGCACGATTTTAGACCAGAACGGCATTGCAATACGGACCGGCCACCACTGCACGCAGCCGGTGATGGATTGGTTCGACGTGCCGGCAACGTCCAGAGCTTCCTTTGTTTTTTACAACACCAGAGAGGAAATCGACCTTCTGGTCAAGGGTATTTACGGCGTGATCAACCTGTTCAAATAATGCAAGATCTGAGAGAACTTTATCAGCAGATCATTCTCGACCACAATAAGAATCCCAAGAATTTCAAAAAGGTAGAGGGAGCGACGCATGAGTCGGAAGGCTATAATCCGCTGTGTGGCGACAAGATCAAGCTGTCGCTTAAAATGGAGGGCGACAAGATTGCTGACATCGGGTTTCAGGGTTCAGGGTGCGCCATTTCGAAGGCCTCGGCTTCCGTCATGACGACGATGGTGAAGGGCAAAAGCGTCGATGAAGCAGACGCGCTCTTCGAAATCTTCAAGCACGCGATTACGAGTGGCGTGAACGAGGAGGTCGACACCGACAGACTCGGGAAGCTGGCCGTCTTCGCCGGCGTGCGGGAATTCCCCTCTCGCATCAAGTGCGCAGCGCTTGCCTGGCACACGATGGAGGCCGCGCTGCACAACGATGATGAGATTGTTTCAACTGAATCGTAACCATTGAGATTGTACATGGAAACCCCCTCACAGCAGACCGACCTGAGAGATCAAATTGTTGAAGTGCTGAAGACCTGCTACGACCCGGAGATTCCGGTCAACATTTATGACTTGGGTCTCATTTACGATATTGAAGTCGACGGCGAGAACAACGCGCACGTGACCATGACGCTTACTTCACCTGCCTGTCCTGTTGCCGGCACGCTCCCCATCGATGTGGAGGAGAAAATCAAAGGGATAAAAGAAATCAAAAGCGCCCGGGTAGAGGTGGTTTGGGAGCCGCAATGGAGCCCCGACATGATGAGCGACGTGGCAAGATATGAACTCGGCATGATGTAAAAACAATCGATTCCTGTCCGTGTCCCTTTACCAGCAAGCGATTCTCAACCACTCCCGAAATCCCCACAACTTTGGCCGGATGCCAGATCCGACGGTTGAAGTTGTGGCAAGCAACCCGGTCTGCGGTGACGAAATTGTTCTCCAGCTCCGCATTGAAAAAAATCACATCTCCCAGGTTCGGTTCGAGGGCAAGGGCTGTTCGATCAGTCAAGCCTCCGCTTCCCTGATGTCTGACCACATCATGGGCAAAAGCATCAAACAAACGACAAAACTTTGTGAACGATTCAAAGCCATGCTGACGGAAGGGGACTGTCGCAATCCTGAAGGATTGGAGGAGCTGCAGGTGATGCAAGACGTCCGCGCCTATCCCGTTCGGGTGAAATGTGCGTTGCTGGCCTGGGATGCGCTGCGGGATGGCATCGCAATGTATCAAAGGTGAGTTTTGATTCCCTATTCTTCAACAAATTCTCTTGAGTTTTCGAATCAGATTTGTTAAGTTGATTTTGGTTCTTTAACATCATCAAAGCAAAAAGGAGGGAGGATGAAAGACAACGTTAGAGCTTATCTCGCGGAATTTCTGGCCACGTTCGCTTTGTGTTTTTTCGGCGCCGGGGCGATCGTGACCAACACCTATTCGAATGGTGAGCTTGGCTTGATCGGGATCGCGCTGGCGCATGCCGTGGTCCTGGCCATCATGATCAATGCAACCGGTCATATCTCGGGCGGTCATGTCAATCCGGCGGTGACGCTCGCTTTCATGGTCACCAAAAAAATCGAGGCGCTAAAAGGAGTGGGGTACATCATTTCTCAGCTCGCGGGTGGGGTTGTGGCAGGTCTGGCGCTCAGAGTCATCTTTAGCCCGCAAGTCTGGGCTGATACCCATCTCGGCACCCCGGCGCTCTCTTCCGGGGTATCCCCTGAACACGGTGTTCTTATTGAAGCGATTCTGACGTTTTTTCTGATGTTTACCATTTATGCCACGGCGGTGGACAAACGCGCCCCGCAGAATGTCTACGGGTTTGCGATTGGACTCGTTCTCTTGTTCGATATTCTGATGGGTGGGCCGCTGACAGGTGCTGCCATGAATCCTGCCAGAACGTTTGGCCCGGCGCTCGCTTCAGGATTCTTCGTGCGCCACTGGGTTTACTGGGTTGGGCCTGTACTCGGAGCGGTCAGCGCTGCTTTGCTGTATGACCGTTTTTTCCTTTCGGATGAGAAATAGCTAATGACGGACAAATTCACGTAGATAGGCTGTAGACTTTAGGTAGGAAGCGCCTAGTAGGCCACTGTCTAAACACCCGAATAGTTCACCTATTCTTTTCCGACATACTTCTATCGCCCCAATTCCGTCATGGAATTATTTTCAAAGTTGTGGTGTTCTTGCAAAGAATCGAAAGTCACAAACATTATACCAGAGGAGAATCTTAGATGCCAGAGAGTTTAGTGGACTACCGTGTGGAAGACGGTATCGCCATCCTGGAGCTGAACAACCCGCCGGCGAACAGTTATAATCACGAAATGATGGCTGCGTTGGACGCCTGTGTTTTGAAGGCGAGGTTTGATGCGTCTGTGCACCTGTTGATCATCACGGGAAAAGGAGAGAAGTTCTTTTCCGGTGGCGCGGACATCAACATGTTACAGTCCAACGGTCCAGAATATCTCTACAATTTCGGCCTGCACGGCAATGAAACCTTGATGCGGATCGAAAACACGCCAAAACTCGTCATCGCTGCGATCAATGGCCACGCCATGGGCGGCGGGTGTGAAATCAGTCTGGCATGTGATCTGCGCGTTGCTAAGGCCGGCAAGAGCAAGATCGGGTTGCCCGAAGTCAACCTGGGCGTGCTGCCCGGGATGGGCGGTACGCAACGGCTGCCGCGCTTGATCGGCCAGGCCAGGGCGATAGAGCTGATGGCCTCGGGGGCCGCGCTTTCCGTGGACCAGGCGCTCGAGATAGGCCTGGTCAATCATGTTTTTGAAGAGGACGGGCACTGGGAAAAAGTCATGGACTATGCGCGCAATTTCGTGCCACCTAAGAAAGCGAGCCTTTCGCTTGGCTTGATCAAACGCGCCGTCAAGTCCGGGGCGGAGATGTCGCTGCCGGACGGCCTGGCACTCGAACGGGAGCTTTTGCAGCGGGGATTCGAGAGCGAAGACGCGCAGGAAGGGCTAAAGGCGTATCTTGAAAAAAGGGCGGCTAAGTTCAAAGGCAAATAATCGATTGAGTTGAGTAAATACGAACAGGAGACGAATTCATGGCTCAGATGTTTCTAAATGGGGAATGGGTAAACGCCAGCAGTGGCAAAACAGTTGAAATAGGAAATCCCGTCGACGGGTCGGTGGTGGACACCGTGCCGTCCAGCGACGCTGAGGACGCCACTGCCGCCGTCGAGTCTGCCAGGGCGGCCTTCAAAGAATGGGCCGGGACGGCGCCTGATGTGCGGGCGGAGATTTTGCACAGAGGCGTCGCTCTCGTCAAAGCGCAGGTGAAAGATCTGGCCGCACTGCTGACGCAAGAGCAAGGCAAGCCCTTCATGGAGTCGATGGGAGAGTTGAATCATTTCTTGCACGGCATGGAATTCTACCTCGGCCTGGCAAGCAAGGTCAGGGGCAAGCAAGTCCCTCTGCCGCCTTCGATGAATCCCAACTGTTATGGGGTGATCATGAGGCAGCCTGTGGGAATCTGCGTCGGCATCGTCCCCTGGAACTTCCCGATCACGCTCATGGGCACCAAAGTCGGGCCTGCGCTTGTCGCCGGCTGCCCGATCATTATCAAACCGGCTTCCACCACACCTTTGACCACGCTGAAAATCATTGGTTTGCTCAACGAGGCCGGCCTCCCGGCCGGTGTGCTCAATTGTGTCACCGGCCGCGGCAGCAAGGTTGGTTCGGCTTTGATTGCGCATCCGGAGGTGCGACGAGTGGCGCTGACCGGCAGCTCCGCAACCGGCCGGCAAGTGATGCAGGTCGCTGGCCCGGATTTCAAGCGCATCACCCTGGAGCTGGGGGGCTCTGACCCGATGATCGTTTGCCCGGATGCCGACCTTGCCAAAGCGGTGAGCGGGGCCATGATCGGCCGCTACTGGAACGCGGGCCAGGCCTGTTTGGCGGTCAAGCGGCTCTATTTGTTCGAGGAGATCTACGACGAATTTCTGGATAAACTGGTCGCAAAGGTGGGCCGCTATGAAGTGGGAGATGGCCGGGTGAAAGCGGAGAAGCCCCGCATCCGGATGGGCCCCCTGCACACGGCGTTTCAGCGCGAGGAAGTCGAAGACCAGCTCAAAGATGCTGTCGACAAGGGCGCTGAAGTTCTGGTTGGAGGCAAACGACCGCAAGACGACGGGTTGAGCAAAGGTCATTTCTTCGAGCCAGCCGTGGTCACCAACGTGTCAGAAGAGAGCAAACTGGTGACCGAGGAGGTGTTCGGCCCGGTGCTCCCGGTCTTCAAGGTCTCTTCGCTGGATGAAGCGATTGCCAAAGCAAACGACAGCAAGTGGGGCCTCGGTGCTTCAATCTGGACGAATAATATGAAGTACGCCAATCAAGCCGCGCGTGAGATTCAGTCTGGCATGGTCTGGGTGAACCAATTGCATTTTGGCTACGACGAGATGCCTTTCGGCGGTGTGAAAGCATCGGGGATCGGGCATGAGCACGGGCCGGAAGCACTGGATACCTATTTTGAACCCAAAAGCGTTGTCTTTGGAGGTCTGGACTAATCTGATCGACAAGACGACAACATTTTTTGGCCTGGATTATTGACAAGAGATTAGCAAATATTCACATAACCGCTTGATTATGTCTAACTTAACGGGATCTTCAAGACTCATCTTGTTCGTGCCAATTCGTGTAGATTCGTGGCTGAATCAATTATTCGGTCGCGTCAATAGGTTATAGATTCCCGCTTTCGCGGGAATGACCGACAAACTGGACTTTTATAACAACCGAACTGGGAAGAACAAATCATACATGGCTAAGATGTTCATAGCAGGCGAGCAGGTGGACGCCCGCTCAGGCGAAACCACCACGATTTACAACCCGGCGAATGGCGAGGCCGTGGGCACGGCACCGAAGGGAAACCGGGAAGATGCGAAGATAGCCATCGAGGCGGCAGCCGGGGCGTTCAACTCCTGGTCGACAACTCCTTTTTCACAGCGGGGTGAAATTCTGTTCAACACCTCCCGGATGGTGCGCGAGCACGAAAACGACCTGGCGGTCCTGTTGACCGAGGAGCAGGGCAAACCCCTGCGCGAATCCGTTAGAGAGATTCGCCGCTTTGCCCATACCCTCGACCACTACGCCGGATTGGCGAAGAATATCCGTGGCGGGTATGTGCCCCTGCTGGATGCCAATCGCTTTGGCATGATCATCAAGCGTCCTCTGGGCGTTTGTGGGGCGATTGTGCCGTGGAATTTTCCGGTTTCGTTGATGGGCAACAAGATCGCGCCCGGTCTTTTAACAGGAAACACATTTGTGGTCAAACCGGCAAGCACAACGCCTCTGACGGCCACGAAAGTTGTTGAGTTGATGTTTCGGGCCGGACTGCCAACCGGGGTGCTCAACATCGTGACGGGTCCCGGAGGCACGGTCGGGCAGGAAATCATCGAGAATTCCAAAGTGCGCAAAATCGGATTCACCGGTGCGACGGACACGGGTCGCAAGGTCATGGCAAGCGCGGCCACTGAACTCAAACGCGTGACGCTCGAGCTGGGCGGGAGCGATCCGATGATCGTTTGCGATGACGCCAATCTCGACAAGGCGGTCAGTGCTGCTTCGGTGGGCCGGTTCTTCAATTGTGGCCAGGCCTGCCTCGCGGTCAAACGGCTCTATCTCTTTGAGCAAATCGCGGACGAGTTTATTGACAAGCTCGTTGCGAAAGTGAAGAAACTGCGGCTCGGCGACGGCCTGGCGGAGGGCACCATGATCGGACCGATGCACACAAAGGGACAACAGGCAGAGGTCGAAGCACAGGTGCAAGACGCACTCGACAAAGGGGCCAGGATTCTGGCCGGCGGCAAGCGCCCTGAAGGAGCGGAATACGCAACGGGCAACTATTATCTGCCAACCTTGTTGACCGACATCGATGAATCCTCCAGAATCATTACCGAGGAGGTCTTCGGACCCGCCCTGCCCATCATGCGGGTGAGCTCGCTCGAGGAAGCGATCGAAAAGGCCAACGACCATATTTATGGCCTCGGATCTTCTGTGTGGACGCGCGACCTGGATCGCGCCAACGAAGCGGCCTATCGCATCGACGCCGGTTACACCTGGATAAACTCAGCGCAGATTATCTTTGACGAAATGCCGTTCGGCGGCTTCAAGCAGAGCGGTTTGGGCAAGGAGCACGGGTCGGAGGCATTGGACTACTACATGGAAACCAAATCAGTCGTCTTTGCAAAGAATTAGCGCCCATGAGCACGACGTATCAGGCGGTCACCTTCGAGCTGAGCGACAACGGCATCGCCACAATCACGCTCAACCGTCCCGATAAGCTCAACGCCATGAACAATGCCATGCGCAGCGATTTCAGGGTGCTGCGCGACGAGCTTGCTTCCAACAAGCACATCAAAGTTGTCATTTTCACCGGCGCCGGGCGCGCGTTTTCAGCCGGCGGCGATATCGACTTTCTCGACCGCGACTGGCTGACCCAGGACTTCCGCGAAGAGACGCAAGACTTCACCGGCTTTTTCGATTCGCTCGAGAGGCTGGAAAAGCCGGTTCTGGCGGCCATCAACGGCCCGTGTACTGGAGCGGGGTTGCAGATTACGCTTTCCTGTGACATCCGCATCGCGTCAGAGCGCGCAACGTTTGGCTTCCGGGAGAATCTCATCGGACTCATCCCGGGCGCGGGTGGCTGCTCGAGATTGGTCAAACTGATCGGCTACGGCAAAGCGAAAGAATTGATTTTTACCGGTGAGATGATCTCTGCCGAAGAGGCCAAATCCATCGGCATGGTCAACCGGGTCGTGCCGCATGAGCAGTTGTTGGATGAGACTCGCACTCTGGCCGAGCACCTCCTGACCCGGGCACCCGTTGCCCTGGGTTTGGTCAAACGAATCCTGTGGAGCTGCGTCAGCGTTGACATGGCCAGCGGCCGGACCCTGGAGAGCCTGGCGCAGAGCATTCTGATCAAAACCGAAGACCATAAGGAAGGCATTCGGGCCTTTCGCGAAAAGAGACATCCAGAGTTCAAGGGCAAATGAGAGAATAACAAACACATGCATCGTCAAAATCAGCAGGTTTTTATCGGCGCCCCGGTTCGCACACCGATTGGCAAGTTTGGCGGTGGACTGAGCTCGCTGACCAGTCCTGAGCTGGGGGCGGTTTCTGCAACGGCAACCATCAACAGGGCCGGCATCGACCCGGACCAGATCGATGAAGTTATCATTGGAATAGCGCGCTTGGCGGGGGTCGGTCCGAACCCCGCACGGCAGATCGCTTTCAAAGCAGGGTGCCCGGAGACCGTGCCCGCCTACTCGATCAACATGGCATGCGGCTCCGGGTTGAAGTCCATTATTAGCGGATTCCAAACCGTTGCCCTCGGCGACGCCAACCTCATCCTGGCGGGTGGCTCCGAGAGTTTGAGCAATGCGCCATACCTCTTGATGCAAGGCCGATGGGGCTATCGCTTGGGACACAGCCAGGTGGTTGATTCGATGTACCGGGATGGCTATCTGTGCCCGCTTTGCGACGAGATTATGGGGGAGACGGCTGAAAATCTGGCTGAGAAATACGGGATTCCCCGGACGGAATCCGATCAATACGCGCTGCTGTCTCAAAAGCGGTGCCGCATCGCACAAGAGAACGGGCGGTTTGCAGACGAAATTGTCCCGGTCGAGGTCCCCCTCAAGAAGGGGGCAGTGAAGGTGATAGACACCGATGAGCACCCGCGGCCGGAAACGACGCTGGAAGGCCTTGCCAGGCTCGAGCCAGTGTTCAAGGAGGGCGGCACCGTCCATGCCGGCAACGCTTCCGGAATCACCGACGGCGCCGCAACCGTGCTCGTGTTTTCCGAGCAGAAGCGCGACGAGCTCAATCTCAATCCAGTGGTCAGAATTGTCGACACCACCATTGCCGGTGTGGACCCTTCTCTGATGGGAATCGGGCCGGTGCCGGCCGTCAAGAACCTGTTGCAGCGTAACAATTTGCACCTCAGCGATATCGACTTGATCGAGCTGAATGAAGCATTTGCGGTGCAGGTGCTTGCCTGCCACAAAGAACTGGATTTTGATATGGATAAAGTCAATGTCAACGGGGGCGCCATCGCGCTCGGACATCCAACGGGGTGCACGGGAACACGGATAACGGTCACTTTGCTGCATGAGATGGTCAAACGCGATGCAACCCTCGGGCTCGCGACGCTGTGCGTCAGTGGCGGCATGGGCGTGGCTTTGCTGGTGGAGAGAGTCTGATGGCCAGAGTTCCGAAAGAATATCACAAGTTTTTCTGGGAAGTGAAGGCAGAGATGCTGGACACGGAGGAGTATCCTGAGTATATCATCGAACGGATTCTGGAGCACGGGACGCTGGAATCGGTGAAGTGGCTACGCAGTACCATCGGGGATGAGAGGATAAGGTCGTTTGTCAAGACTCGAGGAGACCGAAGCCTGTCGTCCATGACTTTTAACTTTTGGCAATTAATCCTTAAGCTGAGTCCAGAGGAATGTACACGAATGTCCTCAACAAGACGCAAATACTCATTCTGGAAGTATTGAGCCAACTGCCTCTGATCAGGAATTTCTATCTTGCAGGCGGCACTGCACTTGCACTGCACTACGGCCATCGTGAATCAGTCGACTTTGACTTCTTTTCAGAAAAGCCTTTCTCCCCAGATGAGATATTAGGCGAGCTAAAGAAGAACAAGATCGAGCTTCAGTTCAAGAACGCGAATACGCTGGGCATCTTGTTTCAAGGTGTCACATGTACTTTTTTTCTTTACAAGTATCCTCTTCTCGGCAGATTCCACACGGTGTTTGAACACGTGCAGGTCGTAGGCGTATCCGATATCGCTGCAATGAAGGTTGCGGCAATCGCCGGACGAGGGAAAAAAAGAGATTTTATTGATCTGTATTTTGTTTGCCAAAAAGACTACTCGTTGAGAGAAGCCGTGGAATTGTATCAGAAAAAATACGAGGTATTGAATCACGATTTATATCACGTTTACAAAGGACTTGCGTATTTCTCGGACGCGGAGCTAGACTCCATGCCTAAGATGTTTGACAGCGTGGAGTGGAGCCTGGTCAAGAGTTTCTTTGAAAAACAAGTTAGTCAACTTATGGAGTAGAACACACAAGGCTCAAGCCGGACAAGCCGGAACCAACAAAGATTAAGAGCGCACGCGAAGGCGCAGAGCCGCAAAGAATAGGCAAAGGATTCTCTTTGCGAACCCTTTGCGCCTTCGCGTCTTTGCGTGAAATCTTTGGTTTTAGGATTCAGTTTTCATTTTTTGCCAAAAGATGACAGAACGTGACTTGTCAGATACTAAAATTAAGGACATGAACCATGATCGATTTCAGTCTAAGCGATGAGCAAAAGCAACTGCGCGACCTGGCCAGAGAGTTCACCGAGAAGGAGATCAAGCCCGTGGCCGCCGAATATGACAAAAAAGCGGAGTTCCCGACCGAAGTGCTGCGCAAAGCCTGGGAGCTTGGTTTGATGAACGTACAGATTCCCGAGAAATTCGGCGGACCGGGATTGGGCGTGCTGGAGGACTGCCTGATCGCCGAGGAGCTGGGCGCCGGCTGCACAGGCATTGGGACTTCCATGATGTCAAATATGCTGGCGCAGGGGCCGTTGCTGGTTGCCGGCACCGACGAACAGAACAAGAAATATCTCGGTCAGATGGTCGATGAGTTTGCCTTTTGCGCCTATGCCGTGACCGAGCCGGGTGCGGGTTCCGATGTCGCGGGCATCAAAACGACGGCCAGGAAAGTAGGCAATGACTACGTCGTCAATGGCCAGAAGATGTGGATCACCAACGCGGCGCAAGCAAAGTGGTTTTTCGTCCTGACCTACACCGACCCGGCGGCGAGTTACAAAGGCATGACGGCATTCGTCATTCCGGCTGATCTACCGGGTGTGGCGGTTGGCAAGCACGAGGAAAAGATGGGACAACGCGCCTCGGACACGCGCGCCGTGACGTTCGAAGACGTGAAACTGCCGGCCGAAAACCGGCTCGGCGCCGAGGGGGATGGCTGGAGAATCGCGATGCACGCTTTCGACCACTCCCGTCCGATCGTGGCGGCGGCGGCTGTGGGGTTGGCGCGTGGCGCCATGGAGCATTCGATCCAGTATGCGGGGGAGCGCACGACCTTTGGGGTCCAGATTGCCAAGCATCAGGCCGTGAGCTTTATGATTGCCGACATGGCCATGAACGTCGAAGCAGCCCGGCATCTGGTTTGGAAGTCCGCCTGGAAGACAGACCGGGGCGAACGCAACACGCTTGAAGCGGCCTACGCCAAAGCCTTCGCCGCTGACATGGCCATGAAAGTCGCCACCGACGCCGTGCAAGTGTACGGAGGCTATGGCTATTCTGCGGAATATCCGGTCGAAAAGATGATGCGGGATGCGAAGATTTTTCAAATCTACGAAGGCACCAGCCAGGTTCAGCGCTTGATCATTGCCCGCGAGCTGTTCAGCCGGAAATCATGACCACCGGAAATCGAACGATGAACAAAACCCTCGTGACCTTGAAAGTCAATGGTTCAGACTGCGAAACGGCGATTCGGGAGTACGACGTTCTCCTGGACGTGCTCCGTGAGAATTTGAACCTGACGGGCACCAAGCGGGGATGTGACATGGGCACGTGCGGCTGTTGTGCGGTTCTGATCGATGGACGCCCGAAACTTTCCTGTTTGACTCTGGCGATGGAGTGTGTTGGCAGGGAGGTCACGACCATCGAGGGCTTGAAATCACCTCTCTTGCATCCTTTGCAAAGAACATTCGCTGAGGCTGGCGGTTCGCAATGTGGCTTTTGTACCGCTGGATTCATTATCACGGCCAGGGCGCTGCTCCATGAAACTCACCATCCGTCACGCAGTGAAATTGAAGAGGCAATTTCCGGCAACATGTGCCGGTGCACCGGCTACATCAAGATCGTCGATGCCATTGAGATGGCCGCCAGCGAACTGAATGGACCGTAAAGAATCGGGTCGTGTTTGCACAGTTTTCGAGTTTCGAGTTTAGGATTTCGAATTTCCGGCTCATGTAATACAACGTCACCAAATTGTTGACAAAACCAGGAATCAAAACAAGAGCATGATTATGAAGGGAGCAAGGGCCTCTCATCAGGTCGTTGGCAAGCGATACCCGCTTGTTGATGCCCTCAAGAAAACCTCGGGCGAGGGAGTTTACACAGATGATATCAAACTGCCGGGCATGCTGGTCGGCAAGATCCTGCGCAGCCCGGTGTCGTACGCGCGTATCAAGCGTATCGATGTTTCGAAAGCGGAAAGCCTGGCGGGCGTTCATGCCGTGATCACGGGTGCTGAACCTGGCGCACTCAACAGATTCGGGGTCCTGCCAATTTCCAAAGATGAAATCAGTTTGCCGCAGCCCGGGGCCTCCGGACGTGACGGCAAAGTCTTGTATGTCGGTGACTGCGTCGCTGCCGTCGCTGCCGATAATGAGGAAACCGCCCTGGCCGCCTTGCGCCTCATCGAGGTCGAATATGAAGCGCTCCCTCCGGTTCATCGCCTCGAGAATGGACTGAAAAAGACGGATGAACCGATTCAGGACGAGACCCTGGACGGGACCAATATTCACAAGTCTGTCGAGCAGCATTTTGGCGACGTCGAAGCGGCGCTGAAGCGCTCCACCCACGTGCTCACACGGGATTTCGCATTTGTCGGCGTCACGCACGCCTTCACGGAACCGATCGCAGCGATCGCCCATTTTGATGCTGACGAACGGTTGACCGTGTGGTCGGCGCAGCAGGTGCCGCATTACCTTCACCGCGCTTTGACTGAGGTGATGGAAATGGACATGCACCGCATCCGGGTCCTTCGACCCATGGTCGGCGGCGGCTTCGGAGGAAAAAGCGACCCCTTTCCGCACGAGATGATCGCCTCGTTGCTGTCGAGGAAGTGTCGCCGGCCGGTCAAGATTTTGTTCGACCGCGAGGAAGTCTTTTACAACAATCATGGCCGACATCCGACCCGGACGCATCTGACCGTTGCCACGGATGATAAAGGCATGCTGACTGCCATCGACCTGGACGCCACGATTGACGGCGGGGCCTGGGGCAGTTTTGGCGTCGTGACGACTTATTACAACGGCGTTCTCTCCATGGGACCATACAAGATCCCAAACTTCCGCTACGCGGGTCGACGCGTTTACACCAACAAGGCGCCGTGCGGTGCCATGCGAGGGCATGGCGCGGTCAACTCTCGGTTTGCGTTCGAGGTGCTCTTGGACCAGCTCGCCGAAGACAACAAGATGGACCCTTGTGAATTTCGCCTGGTCAACCTGCTGCCGGAAAACACCGAGACCCTCAATGGCTTTCGCATCACCAGCAATGGCACGCGCGAATGTATTGAGCGCGCGCGTGAGCAGTCGGAGTGGGACCGTAAGCACGGCAAATTGTCTCATGGCGAAGGCATTGGAGTGGCGTGCGGCTTCTACATCAGTGGCAGCGCGCACAGAATTCATTTCAACGAGCTGCCGCATTCGACGGTCCACCTGAAGATAGATATGGACGGCGGCATCACGGTGCACTGTCTGGCGGCGGAAATCGGGCAGGGCAGTGATACCATGCTGGCGCAGTGTGTCGCAGAGCCCCTGGGGGTCAAGCTGGAGCGAATTCGTGTCTTCTCGGGGGATTCGGACACCGATCCCATTGATTTGGGCTCCTACTCCAGTCGTGTCACTTTCATGGCCGGCAATGCTGCCCTGGAGGCTGCCAACAAAATTCAGCAGAAAATTACGCAAGCAGCCGCGCGCAAGACGGGCTACCCGGCACAGGGGTTTGTGCTCAAAGATGAGCAGGTGATTTATGCTCCGGATCCTCAGATCCGGCTGACCTTCGATGATGCGCTGACTGAGGCGCTGGCAAAGAACGGCGCTTTGATTGCCAAAGGAATCTACCAGTCGCCGCCGCCCATCGGCAAGCGCGGTGAATTCAAAGGGTGGCGGGCCGGGCTTTCTCCGACCTATAGTTTTCAGGCATACATTGCGCAAGTCATGGTTGACCCGGAGACCTTCGAGGTCAGAGTGCAAAAGGTGTGGGCCGCACATGACTGTGGCAAAGCGCTCAACCCGCTCGCCGTCGAAGGCCAGATCGAAGGGTGCATCCACATGGGCCTCGGGCAGGTGCTGTGCGAGGAAATGCCCTACTTGAAGGGCACCATCCAGGGCCCGAATTTTCTGGACTACCGCACCCTGACGCCCATGCAGATGCCCGAAGTCGATGTGATCATCGTCGAGAGTCATGACCCGGAAGGCCCGTTTGGCGCAAAAGAAGCGGGAGAGGGGCCGCTTTTGCCCATCCTTCCCGCGGTGGCGAATGCCATTTATGATGCTGTCGGAATCCGCATCTATTCTCTGCCGATCACGCCAGACAAGCTCTGGAAGGAGGCGCAGCGTCAAGAGCGCGCTGTCACTCGTGTGAAAGTGCCGACGGCGGTCACGGCATGATCTGTGTTCAGCCTGTAGAGACTGTGTGAAAATGTAAGGCAAGCATCTTGCTTGCCAGAATGGTTTGCACGAGAACAAGAATGTAGCTTAAATCATAAACCTCTTTTAATTAACAAGCCAGAGGCATGTTTTACCATGTTTTCTCACAGTCTCTTCAGGCTGAAAGTCAAATGTAGCGCAGTCTTCCAGACTGCAGGCAGAATGCCTGCGCTACTTTACAAAATATCGTGAGGGAGTTCTATGAAATGCTTAATGAATGTTCTTTTACTTTCCGGGCTTATCGCTGGCAGCGTTTGGACGGATGCTCCTGGCCAAACCCCATCACAAAAGATGACAGTCCGCCGGCCCGTTCACACCTACTCCATTGTGGCTCGCGACCCTGAGACCGGTGAGCTCGGGGTGGCGGTGCAATCCCACTGGTTCTCAGTCGGGTCTCTCGTCACCTGGGCAGAAGCGGGCGTGGGGGCTGTGGCAACTCAGTCTCTGATCGATGTCACGTACGGCCCACTGGGACTTCAGTTGATGAAAGCAGGACGCACAGCCAACCAGGCGCTGGAAGCCCTGAAAGTCGCTGATGAACATCCCGAAATCCGGCAGGTTGCCATGATTGATGCGAAAGGGAATGTGGCGGCACACACGGGTGAGAAATGCATTCCGGATGCAGGCCATCTCGTCGGAGAGAACTTTTCGGTGCAAGCAAATTTGATGCTGAACAAAGAAATCTGGCCTGCGATGAAGAGCGCCTATGAAGGCACCGAAGGCGACCTGGCCGACAGGATGCTGGCGGCCCTGGAAGCCGCGCAAAACGCGGGTGGCGACATCCGCGGCAGGCAATCTGCGGCAATCTTGATCGTGAAAGGTGAGGCGACCGGCAGGCCCTGGGAAGATACGGTGATGGAGCTGCGAATCGAAGACCATGCCACACCGATTCAGGAGCTCAGGCGGCTGGTCAAGCTGCACCGCGCCTATCAGCACATGAACAACGGTGACCTTGCCCTCGAGGCTAATGATGTGGAAGGCGCCCTGCGCGAGTATGGCGCCGCTGAGGCGTTGTTCCCGGACAATCTTGAAATGAAATTCTGGCACGCGGTTTCTCTGGTGAATGCAGAGCGAGTCGATGAATCTTTGCCGCTCTTCAAGACCATCTTTAGCAAAGACAAAAACTGGGCAACTCTGGTTCCCAGATTGCCAGGCGTCGATATTCTTCCGAATGAGGAGGCCGTAATCACCAAAATACTGTCGGTAACTCAGGATAACATCAAACGAACCGAGAAGTGAACACATGATCCTGCCGCCGTTCAAATATCACCGTCCTGCGACAATTGATGAGGCCATCGACGTTGCGAGAACCTGCAAGGGCGATTTCGACTTTGTGGCCGGCGGCACGGATGTGCTGCCAAATTACAAGAATCGGTTGAACAGTCGAGATAATGTCATCAGCCTTTCTGGCATTAAGGAATTACATCAAATCTCGGAGAGCAAGATCGGCGCGATGGTCACGCTGGTAGCGCTGGAAAAGAATAACCGGCTCAGAAAGGTTTATCCGTCGATTTCCGAGGCAGCTCATCTCGTGGCCACGCCCCTTCTGCGTGAATCCGCGACCGTTGGCGGTAACATTCTTTTGGACACACGCTGCTGGTTTTTCAACCAGTCCTATCTCTGGCGCCAGTCCAAAGGTTTTTGCCTGAAGGCGGACGGGGACGTCTGTCTGGTCGTGCCGCAGAATGAGGTGTGCTACGCGACCTATTCCGGCGACATGGCGCCTGTCCTCATGGTTTTGAATGCAACCTTCCATCTCGCCGGTCCTGAGGGCGTGCGCGAGATCCATTCCAGCAAGTTTTTCACCCATGATGGCATCACGCGCAATGTGAAGCTCCCCGAGGAGATCCTGACCCACATCTCAATACCGGACGAATCAAAGTCGTTGCGGTCAGCCTACCGCAAGCTTCGCATTCGTGACGCCATGGACTACCCGGTCATGGGCACGGCAGTGGCGTTGAGTTTGAACCAGAATACCATCGAAACGCTTAGAATCGCGCTCACGGGGACCGGCACGACGCCTTTCCTCTATGATGAAATCACCCGACCGTTTTCCGGCGATCAGTTGACCGACGAGCTCATCGAGCAGATCAGTAACGAAGTCATGAACGAGGTCCAGCCTTACCGCAACGTGCATTTTTCGCCGCAATACCGCAAAGCCATGGTGGGCGTGTACTTGCAGCGGATTCTGACTGAGCTCGCAGATTCCACAAACTCCAGCCACTAAGCCTGAGTACAGGTTTTCATAGATTCGATGACATATCGCCTCACGCAAAGCCGCAGAGTCCGCAGAGAAAGGAAGGTCAAAAACAAACAAACTCCGCGCGCTCGGCGTCTTTGCGTGAGATTGAATACGTGATCGTATTTACGAATTCCTGTACTAAGTTATTGATATCCCAGCACAAGAGGGGAAAGGGATGTCGATCCATCGTCTCGGCAGGTGAAATGGAGCGCATTTGACGGAGAAACCGGTCATGCTCAAAAAGCTTACCTATTTTTCTATAGACCACCCCAAAATGGTGATCATCCTCACGCTGATTCTGACGGGCTTGTTTCTATTTCAACTCCCCAGGGCCCATATCGACACCGACCCGGAAAACATGCTGGAAGTGCGTCAACCCGACCGGGTTTTCTATGACCAAATCAAAAATGAGTTCGGCATTCGAGACCTCATCGTTTTGGGCATTCGTGATGACAGTGGTATCTTTCGAATCGAGACACTGGAAAAGATTGCCCGTATGACTGATGAAATCTTGAAAATAGAAGGGGTCATCGTCGAAGACGTCATAAGCTTCACGACCACAGACAATGTAACTTCCGGGGGTGGGCTACTGCAGGTGCGCCGGATCATGGAGAGGGTGCCTCAGTCAAACGAGGAGCTTGACGCCATCAAAGCAGGCATCTATGATAACCCGCTTTTTGTGGAGAAAATCGTCTCGAAACAAGGGGACGCCGTAGCCCTTTATATCCCTATTCAGCAAAAGGACATGAGCTACCGCATTTCAAAAGCGATTGAGTCCATCGTGCAGGAGCAGTTGAGTGAAGGGCAAGATTACTACATTGCCGGTTTGCCGGTGGCGGAGGATACGTTCGGCTTCGAGATGTTCATGCAGATGGGCATCCTGGCGCCGCTGATCGGCCTGGTGATCTTTGTCCTGATGTTCCTGTTGTTTCGGAAACTTTCTCTCGTCGTTTCGCCGATGATTGTTGCCATGTTCAGCGTGGCCTGGGGTATGGGAGCGTTGATTGGCCTCGGCTTTACGGTGCACATTATGAGCTCCATGATTCCCATCTTCCTCATGCCCATCGCGGTGCTCGATTCGGTGCACATTTTGAGTGAATTTTACGACCGCTATCCAACGCTACGTGACCGGAAGCAAACGCTCATGGCGGTTACCGACGAACTTTTTGCCCCCATGTTTTATACTTCGATTACCACGGCTGTTGGATTTGCATCTCTGGCTCTGGCCGATATTCCACCCGTGCGGGTGTTCGGCGCTTTTGTGGCCTTTGGCGTGATGGCGGCCTGGCTGCTGACCGTGACCTTTGTCCCGGCATCCATCATGCTGATTGGCGAAGAAAAACTTTCGGCCAAGGTTGCCAAAAAAGAAGCAAAACCGTCCATCCTGGCTACGTTTCTACCCGCGGTCGGACGTTTTGCTTTCGCTCAGAGTCGAGCTGTTGTGTTCGCCGCTGGACTCCTTTTGGCTATTGGCATCTGGGGTCTCACCAAAATCGTGGTCAATGATAACCCGGTAAATTGGTTCAACAAAGATCACAGAATCCGCGTCGCTGACCGCGTGATGAATCAGCGCTTCGGCGGCACGTATATGGCGTATTTGTCCGTCGAGGGCCGGCAGCCAGGTGATATGAAACGGCCTGAAGTGATGAGCTACATCAGTGAGCTGCAAGCGTATCTGGAGCAGAAGGAGGTGGTGGGCAAAACCTCCTCAGTCGTGGATGTCGTGAAACGGATAGGCCAGGTACTCAAAAACGATGGCGAGGCGGCAAGCACGATTCCGGTAAGTCAGGAAGAAATCGCCCAGTATTTATTTCTATTTCTGATGTCCGGTGACCCCAACGACCTCGACAACTTCGTGGATTACGATTACCAGAAGGCGAATATCTGGGTGCAGATGAAACGCGGCGACAACCGGGACATGGAACGAGTGGAGCGGTCGGTTGAGCAATTCATCGGCAAGAACGATCCGCCCGCAGACATCGAAATCCGCTGGTCCGGTCTTACCCACATCAACAAGGTCTGGCAGGACTTGATGGTCAAAGGCATGCTGAAGGCGGTGCTAGGGGGTTTTGCTGCAGTGTTCATTTTGATGCTCATCTTATTTCGTTCACCGCGTCTGGCGTTCATTTCCATGATGCCGTTGACTTTTGCGATTGCTCTTTCCTACGGTTTGGTCGGTTTCGTCGGGAAGGATTATGACATGCCCATCGCGGTTTGCTCGTCGCTGGCGCTCGGACTGTCCATCGATTTCGCCATCCACTTCATCCAGCGCTACCGGCGTAAGTATCACGAAACCGGCGACCTGGAAGCCACCAATCGTTACATCTTTCAGGAGCCGGCGCGGGCCATTTCGCGCAATGCCTTTGTGATCATTGCAGGATTTCTACCACTGGTCCTGGCAAGCCTGACACCGTACGTAACCGTCGGCGCCTTTTTCGCCATGTTGATGACCTTCAGTACCCTGACCACATTATTGCTGCTGCCGGCTCTGATGCGACTGGTCGGGTTTGGATTCATGAAGAAATAGAAAGCTGTGGAGGAAACTATGAGACTCAGGAGACACGTTATCTTTGCCGCCATATCAGGCTTTCTTGTGATTTTCGTGTGCGGACGGGCGCCGGCGCAGGAAAAATTGCCCGGTGAAGAAATCGTCAAAAAATCTCAGCAGATCTTTTATTACGCTGGAAAAGACATGAAGGCGAAAGTCGCAATGAAGCTCATCAGCAAAAGCGGCAAGGAGCGTATCCGCGAGCTGACCATGCTGCGTCTCAACCAGGGCAAGGGTGGCAATCAAAAGTATTACATGTATTTTCATCGGCCCGCCGATGTCCGGCAGATGACCTTCATGGTGTGGAAATATCCTGGCAAAAACGATGATCGCTGGCTTTACATCCCATCCATCAAACTGGTGCGCCGAATTGCTGCCAATGATAAAAACAGTAGTTTCGTGGGCTCCGATTTTACCTATGAAGATATCTCCGGACGGGAAGTTTCAGAGGACACTCATACGCTCAAAGGCGTGGAGGCGTTGAACGGCGAATCAGTGTATGTGGTGGAAAGCGTGCCAAAGGATGCCAGGAGTGCTTACTACAGCCGTAAAGTTTCATGGATTCATCGTGAAAGCTTGCTGCCGAGCAAAGAAGAATATTACGATAAACGCGGCAACTTGTACAAGACCTTCACTGCCGACAAGATCGAGCCGGTAGCGGGAATAGCAACCATTATGCAACGGACCATGGCGAACGCCCAGAATGGTCACCGGACAGTGGTGACCTTTGAAGCGGTGAACTACAACGTCGGCTTGAAAGACCGCATTTTTTCCGAACGTTATCTTCGCAATGCACCACGGGAGTGGATTCGATAATTTCAATGAA
>JBHHXT010000007.1:0-63381 GCA_046757165.1 bacterium
GTGATTTATCCGTACTAAAAGCCGTCAACATTGTGTTTTCTTGGCACAGTTTTTCAGTGACCTTCGGTGACTTCAGTGATTTTCGGTGGATGCGAGAATCCGTGTTTACAGTGTAAATCCGTGGCTAAGATATGTTCTGAAACGTCCAACCTATTCAGCACTCGGTTTGGCTTGTGTTCGCCTGGGCGCTTTAGCTTTGCCATCGGCGGCCTTCGCTTTTCCATTCGCTTTCTTGCGGGGCGCTGCCCTCTTGCTGACCACCCGCTCGACTTTTTGTTGCGGCTGCCCATTGCGCTCCGCCAGCCTCGCCCAAATCTCGTCCATGATTTCCATCGACCGCAACCCTTCTTCCGGTGAAATGGGCGGCGGCGCCTCGTCGAGGATGCTCTTGTAAAACAACCGGATGAGGGTTTCGTTGCCCTGGTACATGTTGTATTTGCCAAACACGCCGGCAAAAAGATTCCGAAAGCCGGCGGCGAACAGGGTCTTCGCCTGCGAGAACGCCATCAGGCTGCGACCGATCACGCGGGGCAGTCGCGGGTTTGGCTTGTCCAGGAACACCGTCTTGTTCAGGAAATCGATCTTGAGCGTCCCCTCCGTGCCGTAGATGTTCAACAAAAGATAGCGCGGCGAAACGGCCATGGACAGGTTGAGCAAGCCAACCATCTCATCATTCTCGAACGTGACGTGCAGCTCGTCGGTCGGCATGTGCGGCACAACGCGGTGGAACTTCGCTTGCACGTTTTGCACAGCGGCGCCTTCCATCACATCACACAGCAGGCTGATCGGGTGCGAGATGAAGTTCTGAAACAGCGAACCGGGCAGGCTGTACACCCAGTTGTCACGCCCTTCGTAAGTCAGGTAGCGGCTCTTGCTGTCCGAGCTGTAGGAGGTGCCATACCAGCTTTCCAGGTAGCTCACACGGCCAACGGCTCTGGAGGCGAGAAGGTTCCGGGCCTGCACCATGACCTTGTCAAATACATGGTTGTGGTCGACACAGAGCTTGACCTTGTGGCGTTTGGCGGCGTTGGCCATTCTCCTGGCGTCTCCCGCTGTCGCAGCCATTGGCTTTTCGACAAAGACATGGCAACCTCTTTTCATGGCCGCCAGGCTCACCTCGGCATGGCTTTGCGCCGGCGTGCACACATGGACGACGTCCAGCGTCTCGTGTGCGAGCATCTCTTTGTAATCTGCGTACGTCTTGCCGACGCCGTACTTCTTCGCCACGGACTCCCGCGCCTCTTGCACCGGGTCACAAACAGCGATGACCTCCGCGTTACGCAGTCGTTTCAACGCATCCAGGTGCGGGGCGCTGACCACGCCGCAGCCCACAATGCCCGCCCTGAGCTTCTTGTTCGATGCGATAGGCACGCGGATGTCATCGTTGCTGAGCTTGCGTTTTGAGCGGCGCCTCTGCTTGTGCCACAGCATCATTTCGCGCACGCTTTGTCGAAAGTCCTTTTGCGGCTGCCAACCAAGTTCCTTTTTGATTTTGCCATTCGAATACGAAAACGGTACCGTGCACAAACGCATGTACGAAAGCGGCAGCGGCGAGGACATGCCCACCACGCCCAGCGCTTTATCCGCCGCTTGCGAAACGAATTTCAGCAAGCCGTAGGGGACGCGAATCGTCGAAAATCCCGGAAGGACGTAACGCCTGATTTCGTTGAAGAATTCGTTCTGCGTCATCGTTTCGTCTTCGACAACGTTGTACGTCTGGCCGACCGCTTTGTCCTTCTCAATGGCCAAGCCAACCGCTGCAGCAATGCCCTGCACGTGGGAGAGCGGCAGGGGCAGCGTGCCCTTGCCAACGACCAGATAGCGCTTTCCCCCGGCTGCAAAACCGAGCCTGGAGATAAAAAGCGGGCCGCGTTTGCCAAAGATCGCCGCCGGTCGCAGGATGACGGTCGGTAAACTGTGCTGCTCCTGAGCCTGTTTGACCAGGATTTCCGCCTGGATCTTTGTTTTGCAGTAATAGGTTTGCTGCGCTTCTTCGTAGGCCATTTTTTCGCTGAACTGCGTGCCCGGTGTGGCATGCGAGTGGTCATAGACAATCACAGAGCTGATGAACACAAACCGCCTGACCTTGTTCTTGACGGCCAGCTCCAATAAGCGCCGGGTGGCTTCGACGTTGACGGCCCGGAAATCGTCCCAGCTTCCACGCAGGGTGGCCGCTGCGTGCACGATGACCTCCGCGCCATCGGCCGCGGCTTCAATGGCGGCCGGGTCGTGCAAATCACCGACGATGAGTTCAACCTTCTTTTCCTCCAGGTATTGACGATCGCTGGTGGGGCGAACGATGGTGGCCAGCTCGTGTCCTTCTTCGCTCAACAAATCGACCAAATAACGTCCGAGAAACCCGGCCGCGCCGGTGATCAATATTTTCACATCAACTCTCCTTAGTTTGTGCCGGAGGCCGGCTCCGGCGTCTCCCAACGATAGATGATAACCGTCTTACGTTTCGTTTTGTAGACCAGCGCCATGTTTTCTTTCACAAACGTGCGCACCTCGGGTGGCACATAAACGTCGTTCTCAAAACGGTAGCTATCTACCAGCAGCCAGCCCGGGCGTTCTCGCATGAGGCGCCGCACCTGCTCAATTTCTTCAATAATATCGGTGCCGCTGTACAGATCGATAAATCGTCCGTCCTGCGCGACGATGTTGTTTTCGTGCGCCAGGTCGCCATTAGACCAGTTCAAGTTGTAGTCAGCGCGGCCGAGGTAGTACTGCACAGACAGCGGCAGAGTAGACATCAGCAGGTCTTGCTCGCCGACTTTCTCTGCGAGGAAAGCCGCGGCTTCTTTCCATTCATTGTGGTAGATAGCACCGTTGAAATGGCCGTCCGGCAGGCGGGGGATCTTTTGAGCAAAGCGGAAACCCGGGGTCAGGGGCAGCAAAAGCAGACAGGCCATCACCAGACCGGGCTCGAGGAAGCCAGTCCGCTTTAGCAGCCTTTTCAAACCGGTGCTCGATAATCGAATGAGCTCACTCAAGGCAACCCCCGCGAGCAAGAAGAGCACCGGGTAGACGTGGTAAACATAGTCATTCTTCCGGTAGTGGAAAATGAAGCTGAACATCAGGACGGGCACAACCAGGTTGACCAGGCTGTAGATGCCCGCTTTGTGCCAGCGCCACAGAACCAGAATGGCGCCAGCGGGAAACAGCACGTAGACCGGAAAATGGGCCGGGGTGAAAATGAACTCCAAAATGCGGCAGCGATTCTGGGCGGAGGCCACTTCAGCCCATTTCGGGAGGTAGCCCATGGCGTAGGTGACAAAATCACGGACGGACGGCAGCGTGGTGGCACCCAGCAAGAAAGGGATGACGACAACCGCCAGGAGCACATATTTTTGCCCCATGCCGAATTCCCGCCAGGATGGAAACGTTGCACTCCTGGTGTTGCTCCTGGCACGGACAAACGCATGCAGCCCCATCAACACGACGAAGACGATGAAACTGAAAAGAAACAGACCGGCATTCTGGTGCGAGGTGTAGCTCAGAAACAAAAAAAATCCGCCTGTGAACAAAAGCGGGGGATTGATCTGCCAGTTGCGGATGAGAGTTCTTAGCCAGCCAGTTGCACTGGCTGGCCTCTGCACCTTCTCGTTTGAACCCTCCCGGGCCGCCTCGAACCCGCGGTAGAATAGATACATGCCCAGCAGAAAAAGCAACTGCAAGAGGGCATACATCCGGCAGGCACGTGACCAGCCGACTTCAAAGGGCGCACAAGTCAGGAAAACGGCAGCGAACAGGCCGGTACGTACGTCGAACCATTTGCGGCCAATGTAATAGATCAGCGGGATGGACAAAATACCGAAAATGGCCGAGGGCAGGCGGCTGGAAAACTCTGAGACCCCGAGAACCTTGTACGAGGCCACCAGCGAATAGGTCAGCAGCGGCGTTCGGGGGTAGGCGTAGCCAGAGGCCAGCAGCGGTTCCCCGACCCGGATCCTGGACTTCGCGGCTTCGACAAAATCGAGCTCATCAACCCAGAAGCTGGAAAGACCGAGATTGTGCAAGCGCAAGTAGCTGCCAAATGCGACCGTCAAGACGAGAACGAAGAGATAGATTCTGTTGTTTGTTTCCATCCGGGATCAGTCCTCGGGTGACTTCGCGGTTTGACCCTCCGCGGGTTTCTCCGTCGCAGGCGTGCCCCCTGCGCGCCGGTTTTTCACCGCTTTCAGCCCCTTCCAAAACCCGACCGTGTAGGCAATCAACCCCGGAAAGATCAGAGGATAAAGCCCCCAGAACTGCAAGAATAATCCTTTGTCGTGTTTGAAGAATCTGTGTGCAATCAGCAGCGTGCGGGCAAACGGAATGAGGGGAATCAACGCCGGGACTTTGACCAGCACGCCGCCCACCTGATCTTCCATGGTTCGGACCTGCGCGCCACCGTAGCCAATATCGTACTGGTTCTTCAGAACTTTGCGCACAGAGGTGCGGTTGTGATGCTTGACCGTGATGCCATGATGGAAATAGATCGTCTCTCCGAGCAAATTCAACTTGCGGCAGAAGAGCGCATCGCTGCCCTTGATGGTGTCTTCTATCTTGCCAATCTTGTCGAAGACTGCGCGTTTGAAGGAAATATTGCAGGTCGGGATAAAGCGCACCTTCCCCTCCGGCATGGCCGGGACCAGCTCGCTGAACTCCAGCAAGTATTCTGCAGTACCGACAAAACTGCGCGGCGTGCCGTTCGCAACCGGCCCCCCGGCGACGTTCTTGCCGTTTTTCTGCAGCTCGATGATGTTCGAAATCCAGGTCTCACTCGCCTCGCAGTCGGTATCGATGAAGGCGATGACCTTGCCTTTGGCTTTGGAGATGCCGTACGTCCGTGCCGTCCCCGGATAGGCGCGCTCGTCGAGGTGGTACGTCCGCACGAATGAGAAATTTTTTCTCAAGAATGGCGTCGGGTCCTCAGCCGAGCTGTCCACGACGATGACCTCCACATCAGGCCGTTGGACTTGCTTTCGGATGGATTCGAGGCAGCGCGGCAGCCACGCTTTTGAATTGTAGGACGGGATGACAATCGACAAAAAGACGTCCTTTTCTTTTTTCGACAGTCTTTTACGTGCCATTTCTCGAGTACTTGTGCAAATGTTCCTGATAGAAGTCTGCCGTCATTTGTACGCCGCTTTCCAGGTCGACGCTCGGCTCCCAACCGAGGGCCTCATGGATCTTTTCATAGGTCACGACGAACCGCTTGATGTCGATGGCTTCGCGTGTCTTCGGGAATGGAATATGGGTGTATTCTCCTTTGCCGACCGAGCGGATCACGGCCTTGACCATATCGAGGAAAACCGTCTCAACCCCGGAGCCAACGAAGAAGACCTCGCCATTCGCCCTGTCTGAAATCGCCACGCGGATAAAGGCGTCGACAACGTCGGAGATGTAGACGTAGTCACGCGTCTGCCGGCCTTCGCCGTACACGGTGATGGTCTTGCCCTGCAGTGCATTGGCCATGAACCAATTCAAGATGCCATAAAAGCCGGCATGCATCTGGCACCGCGGCCCGTAGACATTGTTCAGTCGCAAAGAGACCACTGGAAAGTTGTAGAGTTTGCTGTACAGAAACAGGTACTGCTCCGCGGCCATTTTGTTGATGCCATAGACATCGGTCGGATTCTGTGGGTGTTTCTCGTCAACGGGCATGTAGACCGGCTCGCCGATCTGGCCGCGCGAGCCCGCAAAGATGACTTTCACGCCACGGTCATTTTGGCGGCAGGCTTCGAGCAGATTGAGCGTGCCCGTGCAGTTGATTTCCGTGTCCAGCTCCGGCTGCTCGATGGAGATTACCCGTCCGACCTGGGCGGCCATGTGGAAGACGAAATCTTTGCCCGCCACCAGCTCCACGAGTTGCCCACGGTTCCGCACATCGCCCTTCAAAAATTGCACCGCGTGCCGGATTTCCTCGATATTGGCAGGGTTCCAGCCATACGGCTCGAGGCAGGCATCCAGAATCGTCACCCTCGCGCCAAGCTCGACGCAGCGATGCGCAATATTGCTGCCGATAAACCCGAGACCCCCGGTGATCAGAACGTTCTTTCCATTCAGAGCAGAGGTGTCAAAATCTCGCTTCCTCAATTCAGCATCTCCCGGATTACAGTGTCCAGTCGTTTCGAAAAGATGTCCAAAGTACAATTCTTCCTGTACACCTCGTGGCCGTCCTTGCCGATGCGCTCTCTCAACTCCCGGTCATCGCGCAGTTTGAGAATCGCATCGGCGATGGCCTGCGGATTGGCGCGCTCCACCAGCAGGGCACTCTTGCCATCCTCGAGCAGCTCCTGCACCGGCTCATTCCTGGCCGTGATCAAAGGCTTGCCAACGGCGATGGATTCTATCACTTTGTTGGTCAGGACGCGCAGGGTTCTGGGGTTCTCGCCGAAGATGCCCAGGCACGCCTGCGCTCGTGACATGTAATCCGCCAGCTCTTCGTACGGTACCCACTCGATGAAGGTGCAATTGCGTAGCTTCAAGTCACGCGCGACCTGCATGTTCCGTTCATAAGTGATGCCGCGGCCAATAATTTGGAAGTGTACGTTTTCGTCACGCAGCAGATCCGCGGCGCGCAGGATGTATTGCACACCGTGAAAGGGGGCATATTCGCCATGAAAGTGGACCAGGAATGTTCCGTTGGCCGGTTCGTTCCTCGAGGGGCTGTCCGCCCTGTTCATTTCATGGGGACGACTCCCGTTTTCGGGAGAATGACCGGGCGCGACGCCCGTGCCGTTTCTTTGCGCCACCACCGTGTCGTCTGTGGCCAGAAAGATATGAAAAAACTTCTTCTCCGGAATCCCGAATTTCCTGGCGTAATCCCGAATATGGTCGCGCGTCTCCAGGATAATTCGGTCCGCCAATCTCATGGAAAGGGTGTCCGACCAGAAAAAGAAGCGGGCCAGCAGGCTGCGCTCGCCGCCCTTGCCGCGGTCGTGCACCATGGTGTCGTAGGTCGAAATGTAAACATCATACAAAAGGGGTTTGCGCGTCATAAGCCAGACGAACGGGAACAGAAGCTGGCCGTAAAAACCGACCACGACCAGGTCGCAGCCGCGTTTCTTCCACAGGAATTGCCAGAGCAGCTTCGGGTAATGTTTGAACGCTCTGTCCGGCGGCAGGCAGGTCACCACTTCGTAGCCGGCTTTTTGCAGGCCTTGCATGAGGATATGGGTGCGGGAATAGCTGGCCTCCCGCCCGGCAATGTAACAGATCCTTCTGTTTTTATTTTTTGTTCGACTCAAGGCTGTTGGCTTTGAGATTGGTGACAAGGTTATTTATCATCTCTTGTTGCTTGTTTAACTGATCCTTAGGCCGGAACCAAGAATATTTCCGCCAAAATTGAGCGATTCTTGACCGAGGGGG
This sequence comes from bacterium, assembly GCA_046757165.1. Classification (GTDB taxonomy): domain Bacteria; phylum Zhuqueibacterota; class Zhuqueibacteria; order Oceanimicrobiales; family Oceanimicrobiaceae; genus JBHHXT01. The sequence goes on from JBHHXT010000007.1 coordinate 7,357, forward strand.
TCGGTGTACAAGCTTCAGCTTGCCGGGGTGGGGGGAAAACACGCTAAAGCGTGAACACCCCTGATTCTGAACCCCTTGAAAAGTTTTGAAAAGAATCCGTATGATTACGTCATCAGTTTCCCTGAGTTGAGCAAATCCAAGAGGTGTACACAGTTGCAAACTGTGTCGGCTCACTGTTTCTCGACGCTGCGCGGATGCACCCCGGTTTGGGTGGCCAGGCCATTCGCCTGGGATTCTCCAATTTCCAGCTTTTTCACGCGATACTGCGTGTCCTCGATCAGGCGGCGATTCCCACGAATCAGATCGGCCAGCAGCCCGATCATGATGACCTGAAAGCCGATGAGCATCAAAACCGCCGACAGAATCAGGGATTGAATGTGCCCGCCACCGTCTCCGATCAAGTAGAAGTAGAGAAATCTGGACGACACCAGAAGGCCAGTCAAAAAGATGCCGGCGCCGACCATGGAAAACGTCTTGAGTGGCTCATACATGGTATAGATGCGAAAAATGGTCGCCGCCGAGCGCTTGATATACCTTGGAATACTCCCGAAAAGGCGCGACTCGCGCAGCTTCTCGTTGGTCTTGACCGGCACATGGGTGATGGCGATGTTGCTCTTGCCCGCCTGAATAATCGTTTCCAGCGTATAGGTAAACCCGGAAATCACGTTGAGCCGCAGCGCGGCCTCGCGGCTAAACGCCCGGAATCCGCTCGTGGTGTCCGGAATCTCAGTGCCCGAGACATGCTGCACGACCCAGCTTCCGAGCACCTGCAGCCGCTTCTTCAGAAACGAGAAATGCGGAATGCCATTCACCTGCCGGTCTCCGACGACCATATCCGCCTGCCCGGACAGGATGGGGGCAATCAGATCCTTGATGCTGTCAGCGTTGTACTGGTTGTCGCCGTCGGTGTTCACGATGATGTCGGCGCCCAGTCTCAGACAGGCGTCGAGACCGGTCATGAATGCCTCGGCCAGTCCCTTATTATTTCTGTGGCGCACGACATGATCGATGCCGAGCTCGCGGGCAACCGCGGTCGTTCGGTCTGTGCTGCCGTCATCGATGATCAGGGTCTCGATCTCGTCGATGCCCTCGATCTGTTTCGGCAAGTCTTTGATCGTCAGGGGCAAAGTGCCTTCTTCGTTCAGGCAGGGTATTTGGATAATCAGTTTCAATTCGATTGCTTACTATCTATTGATCGTTCATGGATTGCGCTAGCTCGTATCCTTAATTGAGCGATTCCTGACCGGGGTGTTCGGTGTACGAGCTTCAGCATGCTGGGTGAGGGGAAACACGCTAAAGCTTGAACACCCCTATGTATGTCAATAGCCAAACAGCTACTCCAAAATCTCCTCAATCGTATATTCCTTAATCTCCTTTGCATGCGTGAAAATGATCATCTCTCCAATGAGCCCGATCGAAATCATCTGAATTCCAATGACCAGCAGCAGTGCCCCGAGCAGCAGCAGCGGCCGGCCTGCGATCGGCCCAAACTGCAGCAGCCGGTAGAAGAAGAGATAAACATTCATCCCCGCTCCGATCAGGGTAAAAATCAACCCGATAAATCCGAGAAAATGCAGCGGCTTCTTGGAGTAGTTGGTCAGAAAAAAAACGGTGACGATATCCAGCAGCCGCTGGATGTACTCGGTGAAGTATTTCGATTGCCGGAACTCGCCGGGAAGCTGCTCGATTTTCATATCGCTGACTTTGAACCCCTTGCGGTCAGCCAGAATCGGCAGGAAAATATTCAGGTTGCCGTAGAGCGGGATATCGGTGAGCACTTCGCGCCTGGCGGCAAACACGCCGCTGTTGACGTCATGAAAGGATTTCTTGGAAACCCATTTGATCAAAATATTGAACCAGCGGGAAATCACCTGATTCAGGACCGAATCCCGGCGAGGATGGCGCCAGCCCATGACCAGGTCGCAGCCCTCGTCCAGCTTTGCGATCAGGTTTGGCAATTGGGCCGCGTTGATTCGGACGCGGGTGGTGAAGAAGACGATTTGCTCACCTCTCGCCTGTTTGAAGCCGGCGTCAAAGGCAGCAGATTCGCCAAAAGAGGAGCGCATGCGAATGAGCCGGACCCGTTCGTCGTCTTGCGCGATTTTCTTGAGCGCGCTCCAGGTGCCATCGAGGCTGCCATCGTCCACAAAAATGAGCTCGTAAGTTTCTCCTGTCTGCCCGAGTCCGGTGGTGAGCGCATCGTAAACGCCCTCGAGCTCTTGCGCCTGATTCTTGACGGCGATGATCACCGAAGCTTTCACCTTCGTCCGGGCGTGGTTCCCTCTACTGTTGCCGTCTTGAACCTTTGTCTTGTCTGTCGTGATTTGCTCTTGCATTCCTTACCCTGTTGCTTGCCGCGCGCGCGAAAAGTACTCCATCAACTGTCCATTCTTCTTGTTGCCTGTTTTCAGCACCATGTTGGCAATGAGCCCAAAAAATACGAATTGGCAGCCGGAGGTCAAAATCAGGAACGCAAATGCGCCCAGGACATTGATGCCCGAAAAATTGTAGGCGCCACTGAGCACCAGATAGGTGCAGACCATAAGCGCCCCCAGGCCAACCAAATTAAACAGGACGCCCAGCATGCCAAAGAAATGCATCGGCCGGGTCAAGTATTTGATAAACAGATTCAATGTCGTCAAATCCATGATCACACGGAATGTGCGGCTGAGATTGTACTTCGACTTGCCGAAGCGGCGTGGATGGTGGTCGACAACCATTTCGGTGATACGCGCCCCTTCGATGCGGGCCAGGGCCGGGATAAACCGGTGCATTTCGCCATACAACCGAATTTTTCCGATGATCTCGGAACGGTACACCTTTAAAGAGCAGCCCGTGTCGTGCAGTCGCACGCCGGTAAAAAACCGGATGAGCTTATTGGCAATCTGTGACGGGATTTTCCGAATGAGCATTTTATCCTGCCGGTTCTTTCGCCAGCCGGCGACGATGTCATACCCTTCGTGCAGCTTCTCCACCATGGCCGGAATGTCTTCCGGGTCGTTCTGCAAATCTCCGTCCATCGACACGATGACGCGCCCGCGTGCGCGCTCGAAGCCGGCCGCCATGGCAGCCGATTGTCCGAAATTGCGTCTGAACTTCACCACCTTGAGATGTTCGTCCTGCTCATGGATTTTCCTTAGGATCGAAAACGTGTTGTCGTGACTGCCGTCGTCGACCATGATAACTTCATAAGGCTGCCCCATCTTCTGCATCACCGCAGAGATGCGCTCATGCAGCAGTTTGACATTCCCCTCTTCATTCATCACGGGGACGACTATGGAAAACTCGACGGTACTCATCTTTCAAAAATGACACGGAATAGCGTTTTGCGATGCTTTGCTAACTTAATTATCGACACCACAGGCACAAAAACCAGAAACTCCCAGAGCGCCGCTCCCAAATTGTGCATGATGAACAGGTTCTGAAAAAAAGTCGCACTATTGTTGGACTTTTTCACTGCGATAAAAATAGGGAATGGCGAGACGATATATTCCTGACTAAATGGCCAGAGCATCGGCACGCCAACCGGCTGAGCGGTGTCAAATGAAAAAGCATCCAAAAAAACGTGCGAAAAATAGACGCTGGTGAATATCAAAAAATGGGTAAAGAGCTTTTCACGCTTGTTATGGCAAGTGAACATGGCAAAGACAAACCCCACCATGACAGATATGCCCAGGCTGTGACTTAAATAATGACGATGGAACAGATTTGGCTTCCCCAGAATCAGTCCCGGCAAGAAGTCGATGTCAGGAAGATTTGCCAGGAGCACGAAAAGCAGCAGGCTCTTCCAGGTCGTCAGCTTTCTTTCCTGCGGCAGCGTATCATGCAGCACGTATCCCATCATCGAATGTGCAACCGGTAAGGGCATCGTTACTTTTTCTCCATTAATTCTGCTGCTCTCCTTGTGGCCGTCACCACGGTTTTGATCAAGGTGACCCGAAGTCCGCCTTCTTCCAGCTCCATCAGGCCGTCGATGGTGCAGCCAGCCGGGGTGGTGACGACATCCTTGAGCAGCGCAGGATGTTCGCCGGTTTCGAGCACCATGCTGGCGGCGCCGAGCACCGCCTGGGCCGCCAGCTCAGTGGCCACATTGCGCGGCAATCCGACTTTCACGCCGCCCTCAGCCATGGACTCGATCACCACGTAGATAAACGCCGGACCGCTGGCGCTCAGCCCGGTCACCGCGTCCATGTGCTTCTCATCGACAATCACCGTGCGCCCGACTTGTTTGAAAATAAACTCCGCGCGCTCGAGGTCCGCCTCCGAGGCAAACGCGCCGGCGCACACACCGGTCATGCCCTGTCGCAGTAAACACGGTGTGTTGGGCATGGCCCGGATCACAGGAACTTCCTTCCCGATCATCTGCTCGATAAATCTTGTGGTCACCGACGCGGCAACTGAGACCACGAGGTGCCGGGCGTTCAGACCCGCCCGAATCTCCTCCAGCACATCCGGAACAACTTGCGGCTTGACACAGAGCAGCACCATGTCGGCCCCATCGATCGCCTGGCGATTCTCGGTCGTCGTGTCAATGTCGTACTTCTCCGCCAGCATCTCAGACCTGGCGGCGTGTTTTGTCGTCGCGACCACTTGCCCTTTGGTTATTACCTTCGCTTGTAACAAACTGCTGATGAGCGTTTCCCCCATCTTGCCAGCACCGAGAACGGCAATCTTCGTTTTGCTCAACAAATCCGCAACCCTCCTTCCTTTTGAGTTCAAAGACTTTCCAAACGGGAAAGATTCATTCACCTTCAACGAATATGCAGCTTCGCCGCGTCAGACCCTCACGAGTCCTTTCTGGCAAGACTCTTTTGGGCCGGCCTTTCGAATTTCCGATTGTTAAATTCCGCGCCTCCTGCGGGGTTTGTCCAGCTCAGGAATCATGCATCCAAGTTCTTCTGCATCCAGAGCTCCAGGAGCAAGAGGGCATAAAGGCGATGGGAGTAGTCTCTCTTCTTCTGCAAATGCAGCTCGAGCATGCTCTGTACGACACCGGTTTTGAAGAAACCGCGTCTTTTGAGTGCCGATTCGGAAAGGACATCGTTGACCAGCTCCCGAAAGGTGACGCTGTTCCGCATCCAATTTTTCATGGGCACGTTGTGGCCCATCTTGTCCTTGCGAAACACGATTTCATCCGGCAGGAGACCCTCCATGGCTTTCTTTTGAACGTATTTTGCTTGCTGACCTCTTATTTTCAACTCCGACGGAATGGTGGCTGAGAATTCGATCAACCGGTAATCATGCAGCGGAAACCGCGCTTCAACGCCCCAGGCCCGGGTCAACCTCAACCGGTCGACGTGAAAATGAACCAGGGTTTGGTAATCGCCGTACAAGCTGCGACTCAGGGCGTCCGGGCCGTCTGCGTCCGCGTACAGGGCCGTGATGTCATCATAGGAGTGCAGCTCGCCAAACTCAGCGACGACGTCCGGCTCGCAGAGCTCCGAGAGCTCATCTTCTGTGTAGTAGATTCGCCACCGATTGCTCAGCAGCTCAGCCGGAAAGTTGTAGCTATAGGCAAAGCGCCGTGCCTTGACCCGGAAGCTCTTTTTTTCCTCGGAATCCGGCAGAAGCCGGGCGGTCCGGGTGATAGCGTGGCGAATGGGCGCCGGTACGTGGTCGAATTTGGTGGCGAGCTTGTCGGCGATGTACACGGGGTGACCGGCGTAGAGCTCGTCGCCGCCATCTCCGGTCAGGATGTATTTTACTTTTCCTCGTGCGGCCCGCCCCAATATATATGACCCCAATTCCACGCCGATGTCGCAGAGCGGCTCTTCCATCCAGGCAGCCATTCTTTCAAGATTGGTCAGCTCCTCCGCTGTGAACTCAATCTCGTTGTGCTGCGTCTTGTAGTGATTCGCCATGACCCGTGCAAAGTGGGACTCATCGACGTACTTGTCGTCACAGCGAAATGAAAACGTGTGGATAGGCGTGTCGACCAGGTCGCTCAACAGCCCGACCACGGAGCTCGAATCCATCCCGCCGCTCAGAAACGCCCCGGGGTCAGAGCCGTTTTCATGGCTCCGGATTCGGATGGCATCCTTCGTCAGGGTAACCAGCTCCTCAGTGTAATCCTCAATCCTGCGGCCGTTTTGATTCTCGTAAGACAGAAACCAGTACCTCCGGCTCTGAAGCTTGCCCTGTTCGAAAACCAGGCAGTGGCCGGGACGGACCTTCTTGACGTTTGCGATAAACGTGTCCAGGCCCGGATTGTAGTTGAAGAGCAGGTAATTTCGCACCGCCCGGAAATTGAGCTCCCTTTTGCTTGCATGCTGCAAAAGGGACCGGAGCGAGGAGCTGAAGAGCAGGGAGTCTCTGTCCCACGAATAAAATAGAGGCTCGAAGCCGAGATGGTCCCGCAGCAGGACAAACTTCTGTTTTGCTTTGTCGCAGATGGCCGCCGAAACTTGACCGTTCAGGGCTTTGAATCCAGCTTCCCCCTCATTCTGATAGCATGAAAGAATCAAACTGGCAACATTGCTGTCGTGGGTGATGTACTCGCTGCCATGCTTGAAAACGTTGCCAGAAGCGGCAACAACAATTTCTTTGTTTGAAGCGAACGCCAGACTGGTGCCGTCATCAATGGTGGGCACGCCGGTCTCAGTCGTTGCCAGAGCGACGTTCTGGTCGAAGTACGAGTTCGTCGGCCGCTCTGCAAGCGCCTCGGGCAACAACGTGAATAGGGCATCCTTGCTGACGCGGCGATCTTTTTTGGCGTGAAAAATCCCGTAGATCATAGAGCGCTCCAGCTTTTCATTCTCGAATTTCCGTTTTCACTTTCTCAGACTCGGGAGTCTCACCCCGCAGCACCTCATTGTGCTCTTTCCCCTTTCGGCGGTCCCACATGAACTTGGCAGGCACGCCGGCAGCAATGGCAAACTCGGGCACATCCTTGTTTACGACTGCGTGAGCGCCAATGATGCTGTCCCGGCCCACGGTAACGCCGTCCAGGATCGCCACACCAGCGCCGAGCCAGACATTTTCCTCCACCATGATGCCCTTTGAAGAACGCCCCTGCATCAAAACCGGGATGTCCGTGCGGTCGCTGTCATGGTCGCCGCCGACCAGGTAGCAAAACGCCGCCATCAAATGATTCTTCTTGATCACAATTCGGCTGAGGGAGGAAATCACGCAGTTGAATCCGATATTGACGTTGTCCTCCAGCACAATATCCCCGTTGTGACAGGTCAGAATCGTGCCCCGACCGATGAAGACGCCATTATGGATAGTGATGCCCTGGTTGGTCTCCCCTTTCGCATCCAGAACACAATTGTCATCTATCACAACATTGTCTCCAATACGAATTTTACCGGGATGGCGAATGGCGACGTTCGCGCCGATGGCGACCCCACGGCCCATCGAGCCGAGAATAAAGGGATAAAGCTTTTGCCGCAGCAGCAAGCCTAGCGCGCCCGGCACCCAGCTAAACAACGTGATGAGCAGCTCATACTTCATCATCATCCACAGACCCTGTTCGCCGATGATGATCTCCTGGTACTTTCGCAACGTGGACTTCCCGGTATCAAACAAGTCCTTTTGCGTATCCATAATCTTGGATGAATTATTTTCGCTCATCGCGAGACCTCCTTGCTGCTCAGCCGGTTCGGCTGAGGCGGGTAAACCATTTGTCCCCGGCCCAATTTTTTGAACCACCCGTCGCTCCTTTTGAAAGGCGTAGATGACCCCTCCCAGAACTCCCAGCAAAACAATCATGCCATAAGCAATCCCTGAAAACGCAAGAGCGGCTTCGTAAGGCGCGCCGTAAATCGTGCTAAGAAAAAAAACATAAAAGGACTCCCGAATCCCGATGCCATTGATAGAAATCGGCACCATCTGGATGAACATTGAAAGCGGAATGATCACCAGGAATTTTATCAGCGGGATGTGCAGATCGAGCGCTTCCGAAATCAGGAAATAATGAAAAATCACGTTGAGCTGCAAGAGCAGGGACAGGGCCAGGGACCAAACAAGGGCCGTCGTCTTGCCTCGAAAAGGTGCAAACGCACCCTCGAGTTTCTCGAGCTGCTTGCGTACGATGCGGCCAGCCGGGAGTTTATCGAGTATGGCAAACGCCTGACCCGGTTCTCTCTTGCTTGCGCTTCTGAAAAAGATGAGCCAGACAATCGCGACCATGGCTGCAAAGGCCGCCAACGACCCTAACCAGAGGTTTTCGATTTCGGTCGTGAGCTCAGTGGCCAGGGCCAGGGCCAGCAAAGCAAATGCCATCAGGGCAAAGAGACCGAGAAACCGCTCCACGATGACAATCGCCAGGGCTCTCAGTTTGGGGATGTTGCGTTTTGCAGTATCCAGCGCACGATAGCCGTCGCCACCGATGGTGGAGGGCAGCAAGTTGTTGAAAAACATCGCCACCGCGTAGGAGCGCACCAAATACATGACCGGCACCTCAAAGCCTTGCGCGCGCAGAAGAAGCTGCCAGCGGTAGGAGCTGGAGAAATAACCAACGCCATGCAGAAAAAAGGATAGCACAATGAGCGGTATGCTCGCGGAGCTGATGGCACGCCAGATTTCAGGCACCCTGGCCTGCCCGAGCAAGTAAGCAATCAGCGAGGCGCTGACGAGAATCTTGACGCCCATGGATAACCAGCGCTTAGGGGATCGTTTCTGTGCTTCGGCCACCCCGGCTCCAGCTCGATGAATCCTTTCGGATGATGGTGAGTTCAATCGCTAACTCCTTTAGCTTAGCCCGATACTGGAGAGAAACATTAGATTAATCCCTCCTTCTTGTACCACCTGGCCGTTCTGGCCAGACCGTCCTTCAAAGATACCCTCGGTTGATAGTTGAGCTCAGTCTTCGCCTTGGTGATGTCAAATGCACGGTCCTTGGTAAAAAAATCCAACCGGCGCCGGTACAATGGGGGTTCGATTCCCAGCGGCCGGCAAATGCTCTCACACACCACCGAAGCGACATAGACCGGCTTCAACGGCAACTGCTTGCGTGGCGCCGGCTTGCCAAGCACCTCAGCAATCAGAGCAACCAGCTCCTTGAGGGGCAGGTATTCGTCACCGGCAAGGGTGTAAATGTTGTTGACGGCTTCTTGCTTCTCACCCGCAAGAATGAACCCCTCGACCAGGTCTTCGACAAAAGTCAAGTGGTAGAGGACATCGCCTGTGCCGATCATGCGAAAGGTGCCGTTGTTGATAAAACGAAACAGCTTCAGGAAGCGCATATCGCCAGGGCCATAAATCCCCACCGGACGCACGACCACTCCGTCCATATCATATTTGTCGAAAAAGGAAAGCGCAATCTTTTCGCCCTCCATTTTGGAGGTCTGGTAGTGGTCTCCCGGCTTGTAGGGGGCCGACTCGGTCGCGGGCGGATGGTCGATTTCACCCTGAACCCCAACCGTGCTGCAATGCACAAAGCGCCTGACGCCGCTTTGCCGGGCAACCTCGAGCAATCGTCGCGTGCCGTCAACGTTGACTTTCCAGAACTGCTCGTCTGAAATCCCTTCCTGCCGGTAGGCCGCGGCCACGTGGTAAATGGTATCGACGTGCTCGAGGGCGCCATTGTCAGTCTTCAGATCAGCCAGATCGCCGAAAACAGGCAAGACCCCCAATTTTCTCAAATGGTGAATCTTGCTCGACTTGCGAACCAACGCTTTGACGGTGACACCACGCGAAACCAGAGCGCGGCAAAGATACCCCCCGGTAAATCCGCTTCCACCAGTGACAAATACGGTTCTTGCCATATGCATCTCTATGTTGTTTCGTCCAGGGGTATCATGTTGAGTGGGCGCGCTTGCGCTTTACCCCGAGCGAACGCGTCAGGGGCTGGAACATAGATCGACTGCGTTTCTTGCAGCTCTTCCTGAACCCGCGTGGCATCCCAGCTCAGCTCATCAGCCATCAACCCGGCACAGGTTCGCAGCGCCTCATCGCCCGGATGGCCCGCGCTGCCCAGCTCCGTTCGCCGGCGAACGACATCCGCAAGCTTGACCGCCATTTCCTCGCGCACCGCATGAATGATCTCGGCACGCAAAACAGGCGATTCCGCACAAACACCGTTTTGTAACTCCGGCCGTTCCTTGCACTGTCTCACCACCTCAGGATACCGGGAGCCATAGTTGCGAACCAGGTGCTCCATCACGTCTGGCCCGAGCCCGCAGAAACCACGGGCCTGTTCCTTGTTGAGATAGGTTTCAAAATGCTCGATGTCGCCACCGTAGACCGGCGTGCTGCGGGTGGGAGAGCTGACAGGTTTCCTGCCAAGCTTCCGTAATGCGCAGTCGATGGTTTTCTCAGCAACATCGCGGGCCGTCGTATATTTCACGCTCACAACCGACAGCAGACCCTCCACACCCCCGTCCGCCCGATGGTCGATGATCTGGTAGGTTTTCAGGAGCTTGACATCGCCCGTTCGTTGGTTTGTGCCATGCATCGGCAGGAGTCCGCCATAACAAAAAAGGACATCCTCCCGCTTCAGGTTGGCGGCGGGATAGGCCTCGTTCACCTGGGCGATAAACTCCCTGACGTCCTGCTCGCGAATTTTGAACGCTCCCGGATCTCCCTGGTACCGGACGTGTGTCGTGCCGATGAGCGAATAGTCGCGCCAGGGGACAACAAAAAACAATCGTGACCCCCGGCTGACGACCGCATCCTCATCTTTGAACTCTGACTGACTCGAAAGACCGACGGCGTGGGTTTCAAAAAGCTTCTTTCTCACCACAAGATTCATGGCCGCGGACAATTGCACGTCCTTTTTGGGCACCCGTCCATTCAGAGAGGCCCAAACCTGTTTAAACCAGGGTCCTGTGCTGTTGATGACCAGTCTGGCCGGAATTTCGAATTCGTCACCGCTGAGGGTGTCTCGCGCAAACACGCCGGTAACGCGGTCTCCGTCGACTTTGAAACTTGTCATTTCAACGTAGTTGGCCACCCTCGCCCCGGCTCGAGCCGCAGAATGCAGTATGGACATCAGCAGCCGCTCGGAATTGTGCACCTGGCAATCGTACCAGACCGCACCGCCGGTCAACCCTTCATCATTGATGCCGGGGATAATCGTTTTGCACGCTTCTTTCGAGATCACTTTGCCCCGCGGCAGGTGTTTCTGCGGGTCAGCGAGGCGGTTGCGATCATAGCCGACAAGGTCGTTGATAAAAAGCGCCAGCGCCATCACCTCTTTGCCTTTGAGCGCATGACCATAAGTCGGGATGATACAGGCAAGCGGGTGTACCAGGTGGGGTGCGATGCGCATCAAAATCTTGCGTTCCGTGATGGACTCGCGCATGCGCCTGAAGTCTGCATGCTGCAGATAGCGCAGCCCGCCGTGAATGATTTTCAGGCTGTTTGACGAGGTGGCGGAACCGAAGTCGTCCTTTTCGATCAACCCGACCGACAGGCCGCGCAGGGCGGCGTCCCAGGCGGTGCAGACCCCGTAGATACCGCCCCCCACAACGAGGACGTCGAACTGATTCCCCTTCAATTGCGCCAAATCTCTCTTCATTGAAGAAAACTTTCCTGCCCGGGATCATTCATAAATTGTAGCCACAAAGGCACTAGGTCACCAAAAGCATGATGTGTTATTAGACTCAGTTTTCAAACCAAAATTTGAGAATTCCAATATTGACAGGATAACAGGATAAACCGGATTTACAGGACTACTCCCCTCCAGGTAAAACTCTAACTTTTCTTTTTACTTCTACTTTCTTTGGCTCAAAATGAAATCCTGTACCTCTTGAGAATCCTGTTATCCTGTCAAAAAAACACAAATTCTCTGATATCCCCTCTGATTGGTTACAATATTCACAGTGCGTCTTCGTGTCTTGGTGGCTATGAATTATTCAGAGTACATATTACTTCCTGGCAAATGCCATAATATGCCATCCGGTGTTGCGCGTGATGCTCCTGGGAATCAGGTTGAACAGTGGCACAAAGATCGAGTTGAAGAAGATAGCTTTTACGCCTTTCTGTAATTTCGATCTGACCGGAAACCGCTCGGGCACGATCCTGACCTCTGAGAATCTCGTCAAGAGAGTTCTGAACTCGTCAATCGTGTACTTTCTCAACACCGGTGCATCCTCGTGTTCCAAACCAACGCCAAGGGTTTGCGACAACAGATTTAGCCACGACCTGCGATTGTATACCATCATGATAACTTCACCGCCTGTCTTGACAACGCGATGGAGCTCGTCCACCATTCTTTGGGCGTCGGCTGTATACTGGAGCACGCCATGGGCATAAGCCATGTCAAAACTGTTATTCTCGAATTGCAGGCGCTCGCCATTGCCGAGCTGCAAGCGCCCTCGTACACCGTGGTGCGCAAAATACTTTTTCGCCAGGTCTATCGATTGTTCAGCTAGATCTACACCGGTCACCTCAGCGCCATTTTGAGCGAATCGGATGAGGTCGATGCCCAGGCCGCAACCGACCTCGAGAACCTTTTTCCCGCTGTAACCAGCGAAATTGACTACCTTGGGCAAATAACGCAACTTGTCAAAACGATATTCATCCAGATCACCAAAGAATCCCTTTGTGCCGACCGGATGTCGAGCTAATTCTAAATCGTGAATGTGTTTGTTCCAATACTCCCTGATTTCATGTAACAACGGCTCATCCAAGCGCAGGCCGGACTCCGGCGCCTCAGTGCTCGCACTCATTTGCTGTTGATCCTCAGTTGTCGTCCCTAGAACAATTTTGCGCCGTTGAAGATGGGGCGCATGAGTTTGAAAAATCTCCTTAGCGCCAGTTCTGAAATGCCGACGCTCATGGTCCCGCTTACATCGAAAAGGTGGCTCGCCTCTGCTTCAGAAGAGCCGTTTGTGCGACAGTCGTTGGTAATCCGGCCATACCATATCGTTTCAAACGACTGGTCTCTCACATTGCCAAGCTTGTGGATCTTGGCGGGGCTGGTATAAACATTGCCCCAGGAATCGATCTGCACAAATGAAAATTCGGAAGCCGGGCGATCCTTGTTTTCCTGAGCTGGATTCTCCAGTACGTTTCGTAAGGCTTTGTAGTATTCAATTGATCCTGTCAACACTTCCTGATAGTCTGTTAGCAACTTGTCTAACTGCTCAATAAAAGCCTCTCGGTTGCCCGCCTGTATCAGCAGGGAGCGGTCCAGGACAAAGTTCTGATGCTCCAAAACGCGGGCCAGTTGAAAACGAAAGCCCTCGATGCCTTTGCTGATAGCAAGCTCTGCCAGGGGCACCAGCTCCTGCACATTTCTGCTGGAAACCGTGGCCGTGATAACAATGCGAGGGCTGGCATTGCCGCGCATCGACTTTATGTTATCGATGGCGTTCATGACCAGGTCAAAATAGCCGCGCAGACCCCGCAAGGAGTCGTTCAATTTCCCATTCGCAGCATCAATTGAAAGATAGACAACATCAAGTCCGGAATCGACCAATTTTTTCGCGAGCCGCTCAGTGATCAGCAACCCGTTGCTCACCAGCCCCGCTGTCAGACCTTCCTTTTTTGCATAGGCGATCTGATCTGACAGATCCTTTCGCAACAAAGGTTCACCGCCACTGAACGTCAAATTGATCAAGCCGGCCCGAGCCAACTGCGTGATCATGTCTCTTGCCTCTGTAGTGCTGAGCACGGTCGCATCAGGGGGCTGCTGCCAGTCCAAGCACGTTTTGCAACGTGCATTGCAAGTATTAATCGCCTCCCACTCCGCCTCGAGTGGGCCCCTGATCGGAGTATTGGCGCCACGGCTAAAACGCAGCAAATTCGTCAGATGTTTTGCGGGCTTTTTCATAGGTGCTGTCTCCGCTCTCTAAGTAGATGTTCTGCCAGATTCCAAATACCATCAGTGCCCAGAGCCGATGGCTGTGATTTTCGTGGCCGTTCAAGTGTTCAGATATCAACTTTTCAACATATTTCGAGCTGAAGAATCCCTCCCTTCTGATTTTTTCAGGGGCCAGGACGTCCAACATGAGCGCCCTGAGATCCGTTTTGAGCCAATTCTTGATGGGGATGCTAAAGCCTTCTTTGCCCCGCTTCCGGATCTCCTCAGGCAACAACGTTCCCATCGCTTTTTTCAACAAATATTTGGTCTTCGTCCCTTTGAGCTTCAAATGGCCTGGAACGGTGGCAGCAAACTCCACGAATCGATGGTCCAGAAACGGAACCCGAGTTTCCAGAGAGGTCGCCATGCTCATCCGGTCGACTTTCACCAGGATGTCGTCCACCAGGTATGTCTTGATATCGACATATAGCTGCTGGTTCAGCTTATCTGAGGTCGGGGCATGGTCGAAACAGTCTCGAATGAACCCATAAGAATCCAACCCCTGCAGTGCTGCCAACGTTTCTGGTGCGTAGAGTCTGGCCTTTTCCTGGCTTTGCATGAAAATCATCCAGCGTGTGTGCTGCAGGTCAGCCGGAAGCTGCATCCCTTCGTCGAAGCGTTTCACACGGTTGAGCAAGCCCTTTTTCTTGTCCGTCGGCGGCAGTTTTCCGAAAATGGGCGACAAGAGTCCACTCCGAAATGGCCGCGGAATCCTGCTGTAGGCATTCCCCATTCGATTGGCGATATAGGTATCGTACCCTCCAAAAAGCTCATCCCCGCCGTCGCCGGACAACGAGACGGTCACAAACTCGCGCGCCATCTTTGACACCAGGTAGGTCGGGAAGATCGAAAAATCGCCAAAGGGTTCATCGAGATGGGCCACGAGCTTCTCGGTTAACTCGAGCGCGTTCGGCTCGAGAATGAACTCGTGGTGTTTGGTGCCGAAGTGGTTGGCGACCGTGCGCGCGTAGCTCGATTCATTATACGTCGATTCCGCAAACCCGATGGAAAAAGTTTCCACAGGCCGGTTCATGGCCCGGCTCATGAGCGCCACGATGGAGCTGGAATCGATGCCTCCGCTCAAGAAAGCGCCAAGCGGCACATCGCTCATCAGTCGCAGCTTCACGGCATCCTGAAAAAGGTCCAGCAGCAGCTCGCAAAGCTCTTCCTCCGGCCGCTCCTGCTCATCGAAACAAACATCCCAGTATTCCTTTACCACCACTTCACCATCATGCAGAGTCAAAGTGTGGCCCGGCGGCAATTTCAAGATGTTCTTAAAGATGCTGAGCGGGGAGGGAATGTATTCAAAGGTCAGGAAATTGTCGAGCGCCTGCAAATCGACGGTGCGGGGAATGGCCTGTATCTGCAAGATCGATTTTATCTCCGAGGCAAAAACAAATTTTTCCGCATCGATGTAGTAGTACAAAGGTTTGATCCCGAGGCGGTCGCGCGCCAGGAAAATCGTCTGGTGCCGCAAATCCAAAACCGCAAACGCGAACATCCCGTTGAACGCTTCCGGACATGTTTCTCCATACTCCTCGTAGGCATGGACAATGGCTTCGGTGTCGGCCCGGGTCTTGAAGACATGCCCCTTCTTCTCGAGTTCATGCCTCACCTGTTTATGATTGTAGATCTCGCCGTTGAAAACAACCCGGATCGAGTCGTCCTCGTTGCTGATGGGCTGACGGCCAGTCACGAGATCGATGATGCTGAGACGGCGCATGCCCATGCCGAACCGGCCATGTGTGCAGACCCCTTCATCGTCAGGTCCACGGTGGGTAATGGCCGCGCACATGGCACGGACCTCAAACTCAGAAACGAATCTCTCGTGGTCAAAGTATGTTACACCACAGATTCCGCACATTTGTCCGCTTGTCCTTGCTGACCCAGTTCTTCCAGGTAATCAAAAATCATTTTCGTCTTGCTCAGGTACGCTTCATAGCTGTAGTTTTTCTCGGCCAGCACCCTGGCATTCTGGCTCAGTCGCTTGCCAAGCTCGACGTCTCTCAACACCGCCAGGACGCCCTCACTAAATGCCGCAGGCGTGGTATCGGTCAGAACCGCTACTTCTGGAGTCAAAACCTGAGTGTGGGTGATGTGATTGGTGGCGACAATCGGCTTGCCTGAACGCAGATAAGAATAGATCTTGAGCGGCGTGTTGTTGCCTTCGAGCCGCGGTGAAACCAGCACATCGGAGTTCGCGATGTAAGCAGGAACCTCCTCAGGTGCCACCGAACCCGCAAACACGAAATGGTCGCTGACTTGCAATTCCCTGGTTCTGTTCTTGTAAAACTCGACTTGTTCAGGTTTGCCGCCGACGAGAACGAATCGAACCGCTGGCTGCCGGCTAATGATCTCTACGCTAGAGTCGATCAGCAAGTCAATGCCCTGGTACGGCTCGAAAGTCCCCGCATAGAGCACCGCAACTTCACCATTGGTTTTGATTTTTCTTCCAATCTCTTCTGAATTTACTCTCGAGTTGAAGGCCTTACTATTATCGGCAACGTTTTCGATCAAGGTGTTGAGTTTCTGCGGGAACCGTGCCTGGACGTAATCATGCAGTTCAGGACAGATGGTGATGACCGCCTGTGCGCTGTTTATGGTGTAGGCTTCCAGCTTCTCAAAAACGCGGTTCAACAAGCTCGACCGGCTAAACCGGAAATTGGTCAGTTGCTGTGGCAGGCTGGAATGCATATCATACAAATGCATGAGGCCATATTTTCTGGCAAAATAAGCGGCCCAGAATCCCGCTTCCTCATGCGAATGGATCAAATCATATTGTCGCTGCTCGAGCATGCGGCGGGTTTTGAGAATCAAGAACCCATCCAGAATCACCTTTCGCTTGGAAGGGCCGATGGCTATCTTCTTAATGAATGGAATGTTTCGAATGCGGTGAATCGTGACGCCGTCGATGTCCACCTCCTGGCCCAGGTGATAGGTCAACAGGTCCACCTGGTGGCCCAGCGTTGACAGGGCACGCAACCGGTGGAGAACACTAAACGGCGTTCCCCGCGGCTGGAAAAATGGCTGTGGAGCAATCATCAAGATTCGCATACAGCAGCACGTCCTTTTGGTGTTGAAGGGTTGGACTTAAGCCAGAAAGAGGAAGGTAGAGTCACCATCCAATTCTAAACGCGTTTCAGACAGTTCGCAAAATCCTGCTCAACTATCTTATGAATCGGTTTCAAGGGTATTTTCTTTAGCAACTTTGGTGCCACTGTACCTGGTCGTTGCAGGAACTTCTAATCTAGTGAGAAGCAACTGTTTTCATTTAAGTTACTATGCCCTGTTCCTGCGCTGTGATTCAGCGCTCTGTGTCACAATGAAACGATGTCATGAACTGACACAGAAGGAGATGGCAGGAAAGAGGAGCTTCGCGCTTCGGCTTACCGTGCAAATACGTCATGCCCGGATGAGCACTCAGCTTGGCAGGCGGCCAACTCCCGCATAGTGGAACCCCCTCTCCACCATCTTATCGGGCTCGTAGATGTTGCGCAGGTCGATGATCGTCGGAGACCTCATGATCCGCTTGATCCTGTCCAGGTCCAAACTGCGGAATTGATTCCATTCCGTGATGAAAATCAGAGCGTCGCTATTATCAGCAACTTCATAGGTATCTTTGCAGTAGGTGAGTTCCGGGAAAATCTGCCGGGCTTTTTCCATCGCCACCGGATCGAACGCCTTGATGCGCGCTCCCTCGTTGAGCAACGCTCTGATGATCGCGATGGATGGCGCCTCGCGCATATCGTCCGTATTGGGCTTGAATGACAACCCCAGCACTCCCAAAGCCTGATCTTTGACGTTGCCCAGCACCGTCTTGATCTTAGCAATCATGAGCTGCCGCTGTTGGTCATTGACCTTGACAGCCGAATTGATGATTCGAAAATCGAAATCATACTTCTGACCGACTTGTACCAGAGCACGAGTATCTTTCGGGAAACAGGAGCCTCCAAACCCCGGACCGGGGTGCAGGAACTTGGAGCCGATCCGATTATCCAGTCCCATTCCTTTGGCGACATGGTGCACATCTGCACCAATTCGCTCACAAAAATTTGCCACTTCATTGATGAAAGAAATCTTGGTGGCCAGAAAAGCATTTGAGGCATATTTTATCAACTCTGCGCTTTCCAGATTTGTAATAACGAAAGGTGTTTCGATCAAGTAGAGCGGCGAGTACAACTCTTTCATGATCGCCACGGCTTCGCTCGATTCCGCACCGATGACGACACGATTGGGATGCATAAAGTCTTCGATGGCCGACCCTTCGCGCAGAAATTCCGGGTTCGAAACGACGCTGAAGCTGATCTTGTTTTTCACGTTCGCCGCAATAATCTCGTGAATTCTCCTGCCGGCACCCACCGGCACCGTGCTCTTGTTGACGATGACCTTGTAGCCATTCAAGTGTGCGGCGATTTCATGGGCCACCTTCTCCACAAATTGCATGTCGGCCGAACCGTCCTCTTTCTGCGGTGTCCCGACCGCAATGAAAATGACCAGCGACCGCTCCAGGGCGTTCGCGAGATCGGTTGAAAACACCAGGCGCCCTTCTTTGCGATTCTTGGAGACTAACAGGTCGAGGCCAGGTTCATAGACGGGGAGTTTGCCACTGCTCAAATCGGCGATCTTTTGCTCGTCAATGTCGACACAGATGACATCATTGCCAAACTCAGAAAAGCATGTTCCGGTCACCAGGCCAACATAGCCGGTTCCAACGACACAAATGTGCACAATACCCCTCCAAATTGTTCTTGGGAAATCTAACTCGCGCCGTACCCAAACAGGACGACGAAAACTGTTTTAAACAGAATCTTGAAATCCAACCACAATGACCACTGGTCGATGTACTCCAGATCCATCTCCATCCATTTCTCGAATTGAATCTTGTTGCGACCGCTGACTTGCCAGATACACGTCAGGCCGGGTTTTAGACTTAATCGTCGTCTCTGCCACATTTTGTACAACTCGACCTCTACCGGCAAAGGAGGTCGTGGCCCGACAATACTCATATCCCCTCTTAACACGTTGATCAACTGCGGAAGCTCATCGATGCTCAGCTTACGAAGAACTCTGCCCACGGAGGTGATGCGCGGATCCTTTCTAATCTTAAACACCGGCCCTTCCATTTCGTTCATTTTTTCAAGCTCGCGTTTTTTCATTTCAGCTCCAACGATCATGGTGCGGAATTTATAGAGCGTGAACTTTCTACCATTCAAACCGGACCGGGTCTGCGTGAAGAGAATCGGCCCTCTGGAGGTGAGCTTGATCGCAACAACTGTCGCCAAAATCAGCGGGCTGAAGACGACGATCAGGACGAGGGACAGAATCATGTCGAGCGTGCGCTTCAAGAACAATTGCCATTGCTTGGCAGAAAACGTCTCGAATTCCAGCAACGGGAAGCCGCTGAAATCCGTTTGCCGGACTTTGGCAATTCTCAGATTATACAGGTCCATCGAGATCGAGGTGCTGATGCCCTCCCGTTCACAAGCCAGAATAGCTTCATCAATGCGGTTGAGCCAGAGCCGCGGCACCACGAAGATCACGCGGTCAACGACGATACGATGCAGGATGAAGGGAATGTCCTGCAACCGGCCCAGGACGCGGAAGCCTTCGATATCTCTGCCATACATGCCATGCTCGTCATCGACGAGACCCACAATTCTCAGGCCCCAATTCGCGTGGTTCTTCAGGACTTTGATGAATTCACGCGCGCGTTTGCCTGTGCCCACAATCAAAATATTTATTTGATTGTACCCCTTTGAATGGATACTGTCAAAGAACTTGAATAATGCAAATCTCGCCATGGTGAGAAGCAAAACTGCCATGGCCGAGTTGATTGCGATGAACATGCGGCTGGTCAAAGTAAGCTTGAAAACGAAGATGAAACTTCCAAGAGTGATGGTCGCAAAAATACCCGCCTTGACGATGATGACGAACTCTTTCAGGATGCTCCTGGTGCGGATATCTTTGTATGCGCCATGTAACGAAAGAAACGATAGCCAGGACGGGATGTTGGTTAGAAGAAGGAGTGCGTTCTTTTG
Organism: bacterium; assembly: GCA_046757165.1. GTDB lineage: Bacteria > Zhuqueibacterota > Zhuqueibacteria > Oceanimicrobiales > Oceanimicrobiaceae > JBHHXT01. The sequence continues at coordinate 27,145 of JBHHXT010000007.1, forward strand.
GGTGAAAAATAGCAATCCTTGAAAATTCGGGGCAATAGCATAAGCCATCTCGCCCAACTGATAAAGATCTCTTAAATAAACAGAAATAAAATACGAATAGACAAATGCCAAAAAAATGCAGAGCGAATCGATAACCTTAGCGACGTTGCCTAAGAATGCTTCCTTTTCCTTTACCATTGATGCCCTTCTGATGGAAACAAACCTGTTGCCTGTTGCCGAATCATGTCAGCTCAAAGCAAGTTTTCTATCTCCGTAAACCACTTGACGAATTTTTCGAGTCCTTGTTCGATTCCAACGCTCGGCTGATAGCCAATCTCCGTTTGAGCCCTGGTTATGTCAGCATAGGTAATTGGCACATCGCCTGGCTGATTCGGCAAGAACTCAACTTCGGGTTTCCTGCCGGTGCAGTCTGCGATGAGATCAATGAGTTTTCTCAATTCAATAGTCTTGGATTCCCCTAGGTTATAAACGTGATAATCGTGGCAATGGTCTATCGATTTTAGAATTCCATCGATGACATCCGTGATAAAGGTGTAATCGCGTCGCGAACACCCATCGCCATACATGGTGATTTTGCTGTTGTTGTAGATCGCTTTGGTGAACTTGTGAATGGCCATGTCGGGTCGCTGGCGCGGACCGTAAACGGTGAAAAACCTGAGACAGGTGATGGGCAGCTTGTACAGATGAGCGTACGTGTAACAAATGAGCTCACCGGCCTTCTTCGTGGAGGCGTATGGTGAGATTGGATTGTCGACAAAATCATCTTCGCTGAACGGCACCTTCTCATTGGCGCCATAGACCGACGAGGAAGAGGCGAAGATAAACTTATCCACCCCGGCGTCTTTTGAAACCTCCAGCAGATTGTTGGTGCCCTCCACGTTGACCTTTTGGTACAGCAAAGGCATCTGGATTGAGGGTCTGACCCCGGCCCTGGCGGCCAGATGAACCACAATATCAATCTTGGCGCCTCCGAAATACTCCTTCAAAAACTCCAAATCAAGAATGTCCTGTTCAAGCAGGCTGAACTTGCGATGTTCCAGAAGGGCCGCAATGTTGCGCCGCTTTATCTGGGGAGCATAGTAACCATTAAAATTATCCAAACAAATGACTTCGTTTCCCTGACCCAGCAACGCTTCGCTCAGATGTGAGCCGATGAAGCCCGCTCCTCCTGTCACAAATATCTTTTGCATAAAATCTAAACAGGTTTGTTAACTTGAATTCAATTTCGACTAATAGTGATAGTAACTGTAGCCCGGATGGGCCATATCCGCGGTCGTGCCATTCAGGATAGCCCCTAGGACTTTCGCCGGCACGCTGGAAAACAACTCTAACTTCGATTTCGCCAGGTCACGCTCGGTTTTGCCTGCCCGAATCACAAGCACCACCGCGTCGACCTGGGTACCGACCACGACCGCATCCGTGGCAGCATTTAGAGGCGGGGTATCAAAGACGATCAGATCGAACTTCCGTCTCACTTCGTCTAGAAAGCGCTGCATCTGGTGGGAGCCGAGTAATTCAGATGGATTGGGGATGAGTGAGCCACAGCTAATCAAAGACAAGTTGGGAATCTGCGTTTCATGAATGATCTTGTGCAAAGGGACAACATCCGTTAGATAATTGCTGAAGCCGGGTTCCTTAGGAATACCGAAAGTGTTGTGCAGAACGCCACGCCTCAAATCGCTGTCGATGAGAAGTGTGTTACTCTTTAATTGCGCAAGGGTTATCGACAGATTTGCAGCAGTAAATGACTTCCCATCTCCTGGCTGGTTGCTCGTTAAAACAATCGAACGCACACGGCCGGTGTCTTTGGTGAACATCAAATTGGTCCGCAGCGAACGATATGCTTCACCGATCGGGGTCGGGGAATAATCATGCGTCACCAATTGCCGGTCGATTTGCCTGATCTTCTCCGAATCCTGAAAGTCATACGTGTCCTGGAAATCAATTTGTGGAATGGTTCCCAGGACGGGGAGTCGCAGGTATTTTTTCACGTCATCGGCGGTGCGCAGGGTCTTGTTCAAAAACTCGATGACCAGAACGACCCCGATTCCCATAAACAGCCCCAAAATACCACCAAAAGCAGCCTTTTGTTTCCTATCTCGACTGGTCGGAAACTCCGGCTGCATCGCAGTCTCGAGAATCTCGATCTCCTCTGTGGTGGTGGCCGCAGAGATTTGAATTTGTCGGTATCTTTCATAAATACGTGTGTACTGTTTTTCAAGCACTTCCTGCTCGCGCGTCAACTCACTGAGCTCGAGCTGCTGAGCGGGTAGTTGCCGCACCTGGTACTGCAAACTGGCCAGTTTTTTCTTGACACGAGCTACCTCATTATCCAGATTGGTAATTTCCTGAATCGCAATGTTTTCAACCTTTATTTGTGCATTCAAAATCTGCTCGAGAATCTGCTTGGCGCGCGGATTTTCAGGCGAGGTGCGATTGGCGATATTTGACCAATCACGCTCCAGGTTTTCCAGTTGACTCCTGGCCACCAGCATTGTGCCATTGTTGACAAAGACCGAGTGGTCAGCAATCGAGCTCATGATAATTCGGAGTCTTCTCTTGTAAGGGTCGTTGCCATTTGAGGCAAACAACACTTGCTCTTTTTCGTCGAGCAAATCATTTAGTGTCTTGATAGTGGCCTGAATATCATCCCGGCGCCTTTCCAAAGAAGCGATTTCGTTGACCTGATTCTTGTGATCAGATTCAAGGTAAATAGAGTTTCTCTCCTTGAAGCGCCGGATCTTGCTTTCCGACTCGGCCAGTTTTCTCTCCGCTTCAGTGAGTTGCTCATAGAGAATTTTCTGTTCCCGCCTGGCGGCTTTGTCTCCAACGCCCATGCTTTCATCAATAAAGATCTCGGCTAGATGATTTGTCATCTCGGTGACAACCACAGGGTCGGTATCAGTGAGGGTAAGGTTCATCAGCGTGTAGGAGCGGTCCTCCCACTTCACGTGAATGCGCGACTGGAAGGACTTAACCGCCTTGCGAAAACTCCTGACCTGAAATCGCAGCTCTGACGGAAGCTTGTAATACTCCGGCACCAACTTGAAGGAGAGACCATTTATGCGGCAATAATCATCGACGATATCGTCAATAAACCCAGATTGTAGGACGGATTCGCTCTTGCCATCTTCGTGTTGCAACGAGAGCGTGTATGTCTGGTCCGGCGCCAGGCGCAAGATATACTTGCCAGGGACAGGGGTTCTATCGGTGAAAAACTCCGCAAAGATTTTGCTTCGATTGATAAACTGGTCACCCTGTTTCTCAACTTTCAAAGAGAGCCCCAGTTGAGCCACCACTCTTTCAGCGAACCGTCGGCTGGTGAGCTCGGTTGTCCGCATCTGCGCCAGGTTCAAGTCGGTGCCACCAAGGTTCTTGAACCTGATCAGCGCCTGAGCCTCATAAACCGGGGGTTGACTCTTCAAGTACATCACCCAGGGCACGGTAACTGCCGCCGCAATGATCAAAATCAGCCACCAGAGTTTAAGAAGCGCACGATAATATCTTCTCAAGTCCAGCTTATCCGCGCCAAGACTCTCTTCTTCATCCAAAAAATAAGACTCCATAATCGCTTTGCGCTCCAACTGCTAGTCGCTAATGCGACTAATCAAAAAATACACGTTCAGTAGGGTCACACCAAATCGCAAGATCTCAAAGGCGTCTCTGACACGGAACCGTTTTCGCTCTGGAAGCAGGATTTGGTCACCAGAACGAATATCCAACTCCTGCAGAGTGTATGCACGTTCAAAGCCGCTCAGGAGGCTCTTCTTGATCAGCCGCCCTGACCTCTCAATATACATTTTCCTCAAGTCGCTGTTGTCGTCCGGACCCTCAGCCAGGTCGACCAGCGCCCACAAAGAAGCGTCCGGCTGCACCAGATACGTGCCGGGGCGTCTAAAGGCGCCCAGCAAGGTCACTCGGATCAGAGGTTCCACAATGATAATCGGCTCTTGCATGTACGCACTGAATTTCTCCTTCAGCTCCTCGGCCACGGTCCTGGGATTGTGGCCAATGACCTTCACATCACCAATGAGGGGAAAAAAGACGTAGCCCCGGTTATCGATCAAATAGTCCCCGTTGAGATCGATGTTCTGACCCTTGCCATTCCCTATCTGCCAGGGCTGCCAAATGACCAGGCGCAGCGCATCCCCCCTGTTAAAGCGCTTGTTCATCGTTTGCGGTCCAGCCGCCACCTCGGCTGCAAACAAAAGCAGCAATATGGGGACGAAAAAACGCGGTTGCACTGCCTTCATCAACCCTCCTTGATTGAGTGTTTTTGACATGATCAACTGTTCCTCTTTTGGGGGTTCTGAAAAACACCGGCTTTATCGCGAGCGATAGAACCTGTAGCGCTTTTCTTTTGAGTCGAGATTTAGTTTTCTTAGCAGACCATAGACTTTGAAAATATTGACTTTGGTTCCCCCATACTTTTGACCTCTTAACGCTCTTCTTACCCCCCAGGCTCCCCGCGTTGGGTCTTCGATAACGACCTGTTTTACTTTTTCGGTCAGCGGTAACAGTCTCGGGTCAAATTTCTTTCGCTTACGCATGTACCCTGTGCTCGGGCTGCCCGACCGTTGTGGCGCGGGTCCTTGCGCGCCCTCCGAGCTGGGTCCTGGTCCCTTTTGTACCGCGATATCGTAGCTTCGTTGAACACTCTTGGTAATATCTAGGCCGATTGACAAATCAAAATCGTTGATCGCCTCCTCCACCGTTTCGTAGTAAGACAGGATGCGATTGAACTCCAGCATTTCAAATACATCATATACTTCTGGAGTCATCTGAACGATCTTCAAATCGCCGCCCCGTTCACGGATGCCCTTGATTTCGCCGACAAACACCCCCCAGCCTGCACTGCTGACATAATTGACTTGAGCCATGTCGACGATAATATGTAGGTGTCCGCTGTTGAGATTCTCGGTGATTTTATTCAGCAATATTGAGCACGTCATGGTGTCGACATAGCCCTTGACGGTCAACATCGCGATATCTCTTCGAGCGCCTACCTTTCCCTGGGCAATTTCAATTCCTTCCATAATCCGGTAGTGTCACCCACCCCAAATAAATTCAAGACTTCTTATTTAACAAAATCTGTGCCATCTCCGCGCTCACCCCCATATAGGAATCGTGGTCTATTTCCAATATTTTCAAACGCTCGTTCCGTCCATCTCTCGAAGCGAATAAGGATTCGCTCCTTATTCTGTGTTAGGTCGAAACATTGTACCCGATTGAAACAAACCCGGCAACCTCCAAAAAAAAACGCATGGTAATTAAAATATCTAAATATCCACGCGTTTCCAAAATATTTTAAGAAAGTTTATTTATTTTCTCGTGTTCTTCTGGCTTACCAGTTTATGATAAAGTTTCATGTATTTCTGGGCAGGGACATGCCATGAGACGTCGGCGGCCATAGCATTTTGCATGATCTTTGCCCACATCTCTTTGTCAGCATAATACTCGATAGCTTTTCTGACCACAGTTATGAGCTCGTCTGCTTTGGCTTGATCAAAAATGAAGCCCGTACCGGAGCGGGTAGATCGGTTGAACTCTTTGACGAACTCGGCGCGCACGCTACATCTCGGGACGATTGGGATGGTGCCATATGCCAAGCTGCACAACTGGCCGAGACCAGCGCCCTCTTGCAGGACCGGCATGAGGGTGATGTCACTGCCCGCCTCAACGAGATGGGCCAATTTGGTATCCACGGTCAATTGCAGACCAACCTTTTGTGGATATTTCTTCTTGATTGAGAGCAGCTTCTCACCGTGCGTATCGACCACAGCCCCCAGGACCACCATTTGCACGTCTAAGCGAGCAATCTCCTCCATCGCTTGCAAGACGAAGTCACTTTCCTGCTGTAATCCACCGTCTAAGATCATGCTAATGACCGGCGCTGACTCGCTCGGGGTCAGCCCAAACTTGGCCAGGAGTTGCTTTCTATTTTCAACCTTGCCCGCCAGCTCATGGAGATCATAATTTGATGGGATGAGTTTGTCGGTCGCGGGATTCCAAATCTGCCCATCAATACCGTGGTGAATGCTTAGAAACTCATCCTGTCTGCGTTGCACGGCGGCGTCAAAAGAATCACTGACGGTGTTTAACAAATCCGCGTATTCAAAGCCGGTATGCAAGAAGTTAAAGGAGTTATCCTGTACAAGATGCTTGTTAGAATTAAAGAAAGATTGCGGCACACCGGTCAATTCGACAATCGAGGAGTCAAAGATGCCCTGCTGTCTAACACTGTGAACAGACAACAACGTTCTTGAATGACTAAAGAAGGGGTCGCTTTTGTAGATGCTCTTGAGCAACAACGGGATCAGGGCGGTTTGCCAATCATTACAATGAATGATATCCGGTTGCCAGTGCAGCAGCTTTAACGTCTCGAGGCATCCGATTGCAAAGAAAATGAACCGCTTCGCGTTGTCCAGGTAGGGCTCGCCGGCGGCGTCACAGTACAGTCCATCGCGGTCGAAGAGCCCCTTATTGTCCAGGAAGTAAATCTGCACTTTTGAATTGGGGATAAAGGCAGATTTGCCGTTTGCCTGCAGCATCTCGTTTCCCAACTTGATCTTGACCCCTTGCAGCCGGATAACGTCCCGCAAAACATATCTGCGCTCATTGACGGTTTTGTATTTTGGCATCATGACCCGGATGTCGTGCCCCATATTCTTGAGATATTTGGGCAACGCCCCTGCCGCCTCTGCCAAATCCCCCGTCCTGGCGAAAGGAAAAACCTCAGGGGAAACGTAAAATACTTTGAGTTTGTTTTTCATTTTTTAGGTTTAGAGTTAAGGTGTCCTACTGTTGACATTTCTCAAATGCTGGGCCGCAAGCTCTGGCGGAGTTGGATTGATATAGAATCCAGACCCCCATTCGAACCCCGCGACCTTTGTCAGCTTGGGGATAATCTCGATATGCCAGTGATACTCCGGCAACATAGATTCTTGAACAGGAGAAGAGTGCAGAATGTAGTTGAAAGGAGGAAACCCCAAGGCATTGTTTATTCGAGTCAACGTATCCTTCAAAGCCGAGGCCAACTCACGAAACATGAATTCCGGCATCTTCTCATAATGGGAAAAATGCTGTTGAGGCAAGATCCATGTCTCAAATGGAAATCTCGGTGCAAACGGTGCAATGGACAAATAGTGGTCCGAGCACGAAACGATCCGGGCTTGCCCCTTTAGCTCCTGCTGCATGATATCGCAATACACGCAGCGCTCTTTTTGAATGTAAAAATGTCGACTCCCCTCGAGTTCTTCGAGAACTCGTTTTGGAATGATGGGGGTTGCAATTAATTGTGAGTGTGAGTGCTCCAATGAAGCTCCCGCTGCAACCCCGTGATTCTTGAAAATCAGAATGTATTTGAATCTCAGATCTTTTCCAAGATCAAGAATTCTGTCGCGATACACCAGCAAGGTATGCAAAATTTGCGCATCGGTCAACTCCGCCAAATCGGAGGCGTGATTGGGCGTCTCAATGATCACTTCATGAGCGCCAATGCCGTTCATCATATCATAGTTGCCAAATCCCTTGGGATCGAGAGCCCCCTCTATTTGCAAAACCGGGAATTTGTTCGGAACAACCCTGATTTGCCATCCGGGAATATCCCGTTCATCGCTGATGGGGCGAATCGCCATAATCTCTGGCGGAGTCTTCTCCTCGTTCCCGGGACAAAATGGGCAGACCCCCCCTCCCTTGACATTGGGCTCGTTCGCCCAGTCGGACGGTCGCCTGCCTCGCTGGGTTGAAATGATGACCCATCTTCCCACAATCGGATCCTTCCTCAATTCAGACATAGACACACACGTTGGCCATTGTTAAGAATCAACAAGATATATAAGGTAGAGTAATTTTGGAAAAAAGTCAAGTAAAAGAGTGGTTCTTCAGATGGCGGCCGCAAGCTTGCTGCAAAATAAAATGGGTGGGAAAGACCCACCCGCTTTGGGTTGCTGGCTTTTACTTGCCCATTACTGTAGTTCTCTGAGGTACCTTTGAGCCAATGGTTTGTATTCGCTATTGGGGTAATTCGTGACAAGCTGTTCGAATACGAGTCGCGCCTGCCCCCTATCGCCCATCTTGATATGACAAAGTCCTTGCATGATTTGCGCATCATCGTGCTTATTCGAGTTAGCCAGCCCCAGAACTTTATCAAATTCGGCAAGAGCTCTGTTGTAGTTGAACAGACCGTAGTAGCATTCTCCGATCCAGTACTGGCAATTATCGGTCAGCGAATTACTCGGGTAATTGGCGATCAGGTCCTGAAAACCGCTCAGTGCGGCCTGGTAATTTCGAAGCTTGAACTGACTCAACGCCTGGTTGTATCTTGATCTGAACTCGAAGGCAGGCTCCAAAGTGCTTCCGGGGTAGCCCGTTCGACGTGCGGGGGACTGCTTCAGGCGGCTCACCTCCATTTCTCTTTGTGTAAGCTGGCTTCTAAGTTCCTCAATTCTCTGTTCTCTCTTAGCGAGCTCGTCCTTCAGACGCTCCAGCTCGCTTTCCATTTCAGTCTCACTACTCGTTGGCTCAGTCGTGCTTATGGGTACGATTTCCGGCGTCTGTTCTTCGGCCGGTGTGATGCCAAGCAGTCTCAGCACCTCAGCTTCGTCTGAGGTACTCTCCGAGGCGCTGAAGCCATCATCTTCCCCCAGAAGTTCATCCATATCGACAGAGTCATCATCGTAGGTCGTGCTCTGTCGTGATGAACCACAGGCCAGGAGGAAACACACGCAAAGCACGAAACTCAACGACAACGCTCCCTGGTGTTTCATCTTCTTTCCATCCATTTTACTTACCTCCCAAAAAAATTGAATCCTTGCATAATCTTGAGATTAATCATTGTTTTTTCAGAACGAGGTAAGAGGCCGTCCCAATTGCTGCTGCCCCCACTGTGCCGCCAATAATTCTCCACAGTGTTCCGCTCGATGCTACCTTCACCCGGATCGGTTTGTTGGGAAGCCCAGAGTATCCAACCCCACTGAGCGTCTCATCGACGGCAACGACGCAATACTCAAATCCTTCGGTCGTGACCGCATAACCCGGGATTTCCCCTGTGTAAAGATTCTGACCCTGATCCTCCAGTTTGACCACGTTCCATTTGCGGGTGTTCAGGGGACGATACAACGTTGCCACCGCCTTCAAAGGTTGGTCAGAAAAAACGTGTGCCTTGACCAGCACGCCTCGCCCGGACTCAGCCGTCGCCACAAGATGGTGTATCACGATCGGAGAGGACGAGCCGTTGGCGCTTCCGACAGGCGCATCAAAAGAATTCATCGCAAGCGGACTGGGATTCTTCTCCGGGATGCCGTCGTGGTCAAGATAGCCATCCCGATCCTCAGCAATATTTGGCATCAAGTCCAGCTCGTCCGGTATCCTGTCATGGTCCTCGTCATTGCCTTGCCCTCCAAGATAGAACGTAAATCCGGCGTGGGCATCGAGGACCTGATCATCTTCATTCCCTTGATTGATCTGGTCAAAATTATCCGTCAGTGACAGGCGGAACGATGCGCCGATATTGATCCCGAGACGCCGCGATACCCGGAATTCCAAACCGCCACCGGTTTTCAGGAACGAGTCGAAATTATCCTCGATGGTGCCGGTCGGGCTGTTTGCTTCAGCCTTCCAATAAACGCCGCCCCCTCCGACGAAGACGTAGGGATTGATCCTACTGAAAGGCATGAAATTGAACATGACGCTCAACTCGAAAGGGACAATAGTCGTCTTGAAGTCAGTAAAAGCAAGATTCGGATGACTGTTGGACGCTAGTTGGGAAAACCCCAGTTCTCCGTCAAGAGCGAGATACGGCAGGGGTAAAACTCTCAGATGGCCAGATATCAAAGGACTCAATTTGGGATTTTTCAAATCCCCTTCCAGTCGGCTTATCCCGGCGTTGAGGCCAATTCCCACCTGCCAATCTCCACCAAAAGCGTCAGGCCTCCCCACTCCACACAATAGAAGACACACGAGCAGGGCAAATCCCTTTTTGCCGTTCATCAGTAACCTCACTTAATGCAAGAAGAATTATTAATTTAAAATTTATTAAACTCAAGCCTAAAAGTCAAGGCAAATCTCCACTATATCCTTGATTTGCCTGATGATATGCCCGTGACAAACAGGATGAGCGCGAAGACATCACAAATATTCGAAGCGCTTCCTGCTCGCATTTAGCAGCAGGCCGACAATGACCAGATTGGCCAGCAGAGACGAGCCACCGTAGCTGAGAAAGGGCAAGGGGAGACCGGTTACCGGCATGATCCCGACCGTCATACCGATGTTGACGAAAACCTGGAAAAGAAAGATTGCTGTTCCCCCGAAAACGAGCAGGCTCGAGAACTTGCTTTTGACGCTGGTGGCGATACTAATCCCTTTGTAAATCAAGTAAAAAAAGAGAACGATGACAACAAAAGCTCCAAGGAAGCCAAACTCTTCGCCAATCACACAAAAGATGAAATCCGTATGTTGCTCCGGCAGAAAGCGCAGATGCGTCTGCGTGCCATCCAAAAAGCCTTTGCCCACAAGCCCGCCTGAGCCGATGGCAACTTTCGACTGGATGACCTGATACCCCAGGCCGTGGGGGTCCTGCACCAGGCCCATGAATGTCAAAATACGATTCTTCTGATAATCCTTCAACAAATTCCACATGATCGGCGTCAGAACGCCAACGCCAATGTTGAACACAAAATTGATCAGAAAAAAAGTCAGCCCACGCTTAAACAGAAACAGAGCAATGCTGATCACGAACATGGCTGCAAAAAAGGAGTAATAGTTGAATGCGCAAACCAGGCTGACAAACGGGGCCAGCAAAACAAATAGCACAACCGGCGACAAACCGGCCCAATGCATCAGTGGCAAAATAAGAGCCAGAAAAACGAGAGCTGAACCCAGGTCAGGCTGTTTCATAATCAAAATCAGAGGAACGAAAGTCAGGCCAAACGCCAGCCCGACTTCCCGCAGCCGGTCGAGATTACGGTTGGTGTGACTCAGATACTTCGCCAGGGCCAGCAGGGTGCCGATCTTGGCAAACTCGGCCGGTTGAATCCACGCCGGGCCAAAGGCAATCCAGCGCCGCGTGCCTGCCCCCGTGCCGACAAAGAGCACCACAACTAGCATGAGAAGTGTAACCGCGTATAGAGCATAGGCATGCTTGTAAAAAAATTTGATCGGGGTAAACGTCACCGTCGCCAGGATAAATAAGCCGAGGAAGGCCCAGAGCACCTGTTTGGCGAATTTTGGCTGCCCGGTAGGGGCTTCGCTCACGTAGGTGGCGCTATAGATTGCAACCAGACCGAAGATGATCAAACCCACCACCGTCAGCAGCAGACCGACGTCCAGGTCCCGAAACAACCTCCTTTGCCCCAACATCAGTTAAAGGCCACTTTTTGGTTTTCGAAATATAGCAAAAGCAAGCTGCCCGCAATCGGAGCCGCGACTGCACCGCCACCCCCACCATTCTCTACCATGATGCAGAAGGCAATTTCGGGATTCTCTCTGGGGGCAAATCCGATGAACCAGGCGTGGCTGTTACCGTGTGGATTTTGCGCGGTTCCGGTCTTGCCGCAGACATCGACGCCCGGCACGCTGGCCGCCCGGCCGGTTCCACCGAGCGCATTCACAACCCGCCACATTCCTTCCTTGAGCGTCTCATATGTTTTCTTCGAAATACCCTCTATGGGTATTCCTCTTGCGCGCGTCACCGTACCGGCACCCGTCGAGGGGTCGACAATTTTCTTGACAAGACGGGGCTGATAGGCGACGCCCTCGTTGCCAACGATCATGGCGAAGTAGGCCATTTGCAAGGGGGTGGTCAGAAGATCGCCCTGGCCGACGGCCATGTTGAGAAGCAGACCTCGTGTCCAACGCTTTTCGCCGTACGTGTCATCCAAATACTTCTTATCTGGAACCAGGCCGGCGCTCTCATTAGGCAAATCGATACCTGTCCTGGTGCCAAAACGAAAAATTCTGGAATATTTGGACCAGTTCTCCAACCCGACATCCAACCCTTTTTGGTAAAAATAAACGTTACACGAACCCTGGATAGCGGCCAGCAGATTCACGGAGCCATGCCCTTGCTTTTTCCAGCATTTGAACGAGCGCCTTCCTAAGCGATAGGCTCCGCGGCAAGTGATGCGCTCTGTCAGGTTGATCGCACCCGTCTCCAGCCCGGCTGCGGCCAGGACGAGCTTGTACGTCGAGCCAGGCGGGTACACGCTCAGGCACGAGCGGTTATACAGCGGTTTCTCCGGATGATTGATGAGCTCGTTCCAGATCTTTGGTGTGAGTGGATTTGAAAAAAGCTCCGGGTCATAATCCGGCTTGCTGAGAATGGCCAGCACATCACCATTGCGCGGGTCCAGGACCACAGCGGCCCCTTTCCTGCCAGTCATGCTCGCTTCCAGGTGCGCTTGCAATTTGGCGTCGACGGTCATATAAAGATTCTGGCCGGGTTTGTGGGGACTCCCGGCCAGCTCAGGCAATTCCCGTACTTCCCTTCCCAGAACGTCAACCTCGACATACTTTACGCCAGCCAGCCCCTTCAAGTCGTTCTCGTACTCCAGTTCGATTCCGCTCTTGCCGATGACGTCACCCATGCGGTAGTTGTCTTCCTCTAAGCTTGACAATTCCCTGGCCGTGATTTCTCCAAGATACCCAAAGAGGTGCGGGGCTTTTACGCCGCCGGGATAGGCTCGCCTGGGCTCAACGCTGTAAAAAACACCCGGTAAGTCGAGCCGATTCTCTTCGATATCGCCAAGCTCTCTGAAATCAATTTGGCGCTTGATGCGAACCGGATGAAAATTGCTGATCTTCTCTTTCTTGATCTTTGCGATCAGGGCTTCGGGCGGCATTTGCAGGATGTCGGCCAATAATCGAATCGCTGCTTCGGATTTCAAGAACTCGTAAGGGATGACAGACACCGAATAGGCCGGCCGGTTGTCCACCAGAATCCGGCCATTGCGGTCGAGCACTTGTCCACGCGGAGCGGCCAGGATGACATTCCGCACCCGGTTGCGTTCGGATTCAGAGAAGTATTTTTCGCGACTGTAAAGCTGCAAATGCGCTAATCTAACCAGCAGAATCAGAAATAGCATGCCGGCAAACATCAAGTAAGACCGATTCAGACTTTGCACAGCCATGAGGTGATCCTAGGCGCTTACAAAAAATTATCTACCAAAGTGTTGTCGATAACTTGGAGTATTGGATTTTCAACCAGCCAATCTCCATTACTCCATTACTCCATCGCTCCATCGCTCCAAAACTCCATTTCTTGCAAGCGCAGTCTTGCACGAAAACTAGTCTCTGCGCCTTCCCCAAACCATTTTCGGAAAGGTTAACAAAATGATCGCCATGAAAACAAGTGTGTAACACGTTTGCGGCAAAACTCTGGTAAAAAACGTATGCCCTAAACCCAATGACGTTCCAATTGTCAAAATTGAAAAATATAAGACGTCGTGCACAAGAATCGTGACAAACAGTTGGCCGACAGCCACGCCGAGCCGTCGTTGCATGTGTTCGTTCGACCAGGTCCCTGCCACAAACGCAGAAGTCGATTTTGCGAGTGACGAAACGCCGAGAAAGCCACTGCCGAAAAAGTCGAAGACCAGACCGGCGACGAAGCCACACCCGACACCGTGGATCTTACCCCTTCTCATTGAAACCAAAATGACCACGATCACACCCAGGTCAGGTGTTGTCTCTCTTATCGAGAACAGCGGAACGACCTTGAGTTGAAGAATAATTGCGATTGTAAACAGGAAGCTATAAAAGAGGATGAGCATCTAAGCCTATTTACTGTGGCACCGGGTGCTTTTTCACGACAAAAACTTCTTCCAATTTCGAAAAATCAACCGCTGTATCGAGAACCACTCGCATGAACAGCCCCTGCTTGTCTTCATCCACCTGAACCACCGTACCGATTTTGAGACCGCCGGGAAAGATCCTGCTCAGACCCGAAGTGACCACTGTATCTCCCACGACAACGTCGGACCGCTTCGGAACTTCTGCCAGAACGACTTGACTGCCTTCACTCCATTTCACCAGGCCCGTGACACGACTGCGCTGCACCATGGCGCTCACTCTAAAATTGCGATCCAGGAGAAGCTGGGCGGTCGCATCGTACTGACTGACATGGTACACTTTGCCGGCTAAGCCTTGAGCCGTTACCACGGCCATGTTTCTGGAAACACTGTCAGCAAAACCGGCTGTCAGAAGAATTGAATGGATAAAGCCATTTTCATCCTTGCCCACGACTTTTGCCGCAACCAGCTGCAGCTGGCTCTTGTGTTTGAATTCCAGCAGCGCACGCAAGCGCTGGTTCTCGTGGGCCACCTCTCTAAGCTGACTATTCGCCAGCATGAGCTGCGCGTTTTGCTCCCGCAGCCAATGGTTTTCTTCGTATAAGCCCTGATAGCGCTCGAAAACGGACACCTTGTCGAGAAGGTAACCAAATCCGGCCAACGTCCAGGCTCTCACCGTATGCATCTGGTCGACATCGTCTGAGAAGATGAGGCTCAAGGATACAACGACCGCCAGCAAGAGCGTCAGAACGTCTTTACGTCGGATGAACCACTCATCTAAACGAACCATTTCAGTACCGTTTGGTCGGGCTCAAAACCTTCTGGTAGCCGTTCAAGTTATCAAAAATCTTTCCCGTACCCAGGACCACGCAGGTGAGCGGATCTTCTGCAACGATGATGGGCAGCTCGGTGTCGATGCGCAACCGCTCGTCCAATCCCTTCAACAGGGCGCCGCCACCGGTCAAAACGATGCCGCGGTCCAGAATATCTGAAGCCAGCTCAGGGGGGGTGCGCTCCAGACACAGCTTGACGGCGTCGACGATGTAGCCCACAGACTCGGAGAGCGCATCCTGAATTTCTTTGGAATGAACTTTGACGGTTTTGGGGATCCCGTCCACGAGATCGCGGCCCTTGACCATCTTGACATCCTCCGCCTTGTACGGCGCCGCCGAGCCCATGGTCATCTTGATCACTTCCGCGGTATTCTCACCGATGAGTAGATTATAGGCTTTCTTGAAGTACTGAATGATCGCTTCATTCATCTCGTCGCCACCAATTCGAATAGAGATGTCGGTGACGATTCCCGACAGGGAGATGACCGCGATTTCCGTTGTGCCGCCGCCGATATCGATCACCATGCTGCCCACTGGATCCTCGATCGGCAGGTCGACGCCTAACGCTGCGGCCATCGGCTCCTGGATCAGGTAAATCTCCCGGCCACCAGCATGCTCAGCCGAGTCCCGCACGGCCCGTCTCTCAACTTCTGTGATTCCGGACGGAATGCAAACCGCAATTCGCGGCCGGATGAGGCGATTGCTCTGCACCTTGCGGATAAAGTGGCGAATCATCCGCTCGGCGAGATCAAAATCAGCGATGACGCCATCCTTGAGAGGGCGGATGGTCACCAGGCTCTCCGGCGTCCGTCCCATCATGGTTTTGGCATCGCTGCCATAGGCCATGATTTCCTGGTCACTCTTGCGAACCGCAACGATGGAAGGCTCGTTGATCAAAATGCCACGTCCTTTGACGTAGACCAGCGTGTTTGCCGTTCCAAGGTCGATTGCAATGTCGTTCAAAAAAAGTCTGCTCCAAAAGGAGAGTCCCTGATTGTTATTGTCTTCCATGCTCTTTTCTTTCGTTATGCCCTTTTTGTAGAGACCTCTTTGGATCTTACGAATGCCGGAACTGGCGAACGCCGGTAAACACCATCGCCATCTGGCGCTCATCGGCAGCCTGAATGACTTCTTGGTCGCGCACGGAACCCCCGGGCTGAATGATGGCTGTCGCCCCGACCTCGGCGGCCACCTCAATACCATCCCGAAAGGGGAAAAACGCGTCGGAGGCCATCACCGTGTCCTTCAACTCGAGACCCATGCGCTTAGCCTTATCCACCGCCAACCGTGAGGCATCGACCCGCGACATTTGCCCGGCGCCGATGCCAATGGTGCGGTCTGTTTTCGAGTAGACAATTGCGTTGGATTTCACCCACTTGCAAACCCGCCATCCGAATTTCAGCGCAGTCCATTCTTCTGCGCCCGGCTGGCGTTTTGAGACCACCTTAAGCTCTATATCGTTTATATTCATGAAATCTTGATCTTGCAGCAGCACCCCCCCCTGAACCCGCTTGACCTCGAACTCCCGCACCCGTGGCTGTGCGACATCAGACACCTCGAGCAGACGCAGATTCTTCTTTGCTTGCAGGATTTCCAGCGCCCCGGAGGTAAAGCCTGGTGCAACCACCACTTCGGTAAACACCTCAGCTATCACCCTGGCCGTTTCCTCGTCTACGGGCCTGTTGACCCCGACGATGCCTCCGAAAGCAGAAACGGGGTCCGTGGCTTTCGCCGTCACATATGCCTGCCGCAAAGACCTGCCCGTCGCAACCCCGCACGGATTCGTGTGTTTGATAATCACCACGCACGGCTCGGTGAATTCCTGTACGATGCCCAACGCAGCGTCCGCATCGATGAAGTTGTTGTAAGAAAGTTCTTTGCCATGTATCTGTTTCGCTCCTGGCAGTCCGGTCGCGGGCTCACCTTTCTGCCTGAACAGCGCACTCCTCTGGTGCGGATTCTCACCGTACCGCAGGTCCTGAACCTTTTCAAGCTCGAGCTCAATAGTATCGGCAAGCCACGGTTCTGAAGTCACCGGTTCAGCGAGATAATGGTGAATCGCCGCATCGTATGATGATGTGCGTGCAAATGCGCAGGCGGCAAGCTGTCTGCGCGTGGCGAGTGTCATCTCGCCCCCATTAGCATCGAGCTCGGCCAGCACAGCCGGATACTGCTCCGGGGCGGTCACCACGGCAACATGCAGATAGTTTTTGGCGCCAGCGCGAATCATGCTCGGCCCGCCGATATCGATATGCTCGAGGGCCTGAAGCATCTCCACACCCGGCTGCGCAATCGTTTGCTCGAACGGATAAAGATTCACCACAACCAGATCGATCAAGCCGAGGCCGTGCGCCGAGCCCTCCTGCATCTGAGACACATCGTCTCGCAGCGCCAGCAAGGCGCCAAAAACCCTGGGGTGAAGCGTCTTGACCCGGCCGCTCAGTATCTCAGGGAACCCGGTGATATCGGAAATGGAGACCGTGTCGATACCGTGGTTCTGCAAATGCCTGGCGGTTCCCCCGGTGGAGATGATTTCGATTTCGAGATCTTTGAGCGTTCTGGCAAATTCGACAACGCCTGTCTTGTCGTAAACGCTGATCAAAGCCCGCTCAATTCTGGGCATGTTTTCTCCTTAAGACGGCAGTTCTCGAGCGGCTGATGGGGGGTTGATATGAACCCGGCGCCCCTGGATGTCGACTCGCTTCTCGGCAAAGAGTTGCAGAGCTTCGGCGTAGATCAGATGCTCTTGCTCGAGCACGCGCGCAGCCAGGCTCTCCACGGTGTCGCCCTGCTCAACGGGTACGCATCTCTGCAGCACGGGCGGGCCGGTGTCATATTCCTCATCCACCAGATGGACCGTCACCCCGGTGACTCTGCACCCGTAATCCAGCACAGCTTGATGCACTCTCTTGCCGTACATCCCTTTGCCCCCAAAAGCTGGCAACAGCGCCGGATGAATATTCAAGATTCGGTTTTTATATCGGTGAATCACCGCGGGGCTAATTCTCTTCAAATAGCCGGCCAGCGCGATCATGTTCACCTGGTGTTCAGCCAGGGCATCCAGAAAGGCGTTGTCGAACGTCTCCTGGGTATCAAATTGCTCGAGGGTGAGATGTCGGGAAGGGATGCCGTGCTGCCTGGCAACCTGCAAAGCCCCCGCTTCAGTCTTGTTGCTCATGACCAGGAGGATTTTGCCCGTCAACCGTCCCTGCTCAATGGCCTTGATCAATGCCGTCAAATTCGAGCCCCTCCCCGAAGCCAGAACGGCAATTCGCATCACGTCCAACTCGAGTCCTTCCTTGATTCTGTTCCTTTCTATCTAATGAAGTTGAGGCAGAAATGCAATGAAAAAGTTGATCAAATTCCTCAGAGCTGAGCCTGGGGGGCGGGGTACTCGTCCATCGTCACTTCCAGAACGCCTGTCTCTGCATCCAGGCAAGCTCGAGCACCCAGGGGGAGCGTATATTTGACCTCCCCATGCCCGTAGGGCAGACCCGCTACCACCGGAATCTCCAGGCCGGCCGTCGCGTTCATGACGATTTCTTCAACGGTCAAACTCGGCTGGCCGGATGAGGGCTCGCATCCGCTGAAGTGCCCGAGCACCAGGCCCCCTGCCTGCGCGAGCACGCCCGCCAGCTTCAATTGCGTCAACATCCTGTCCAGCCGGTAGGGCTCTTCACCGATTTCTTCGATGACCAGAATTGCACCACGCAGGTCTGGCAGATATTCGGTCCCGAGCAAGGAGCACACCATGGCGAGATTGCCGCCGAGCAGCGTCCCTGTGGCCCGCCCCGGTTTCAACCTCTCGAGCGGACCGTCTCGAGCGGTCATTTTCAGACTGATGTTCGCGGAAGTCAAAAGCGGCCAGAAGTGAGCCTCGGTGAATGGTGCCACGCCTTTGCCCAGCTCCACGGCGACCATGGGGCCGGAGAACGTGACCAGACCGGTCCTGGCAAAAATAGCCAGTTGCAGGGCGGTGATGTCGCTGTACCCCACCAGGATCTTTGGGCGCTCTTTGATCACCTCATAATCGATGTGCGGCAAGATTCGCGGCGTGCCGTAGCCGCCGCGGGTACAGAAAACCGCATCCACCTCCGGGTCGCACAGCATGCTGTTCAGGTCATGAACCCGGTCGGCATCCTGGCCGGCAAGATAGCCATGGACGTCAGAGACATGCTTGCCCAGCTTGATCTTGTAACCGCGCTCTTTGAGATAGTGAAGACCTTTTGACAGGCGCTGCTCAATCATCGGGCTGGCCGGACCGACGACCGCGAGTGTAGCGCCTTCTGGGAGTTTTGGAGGACGGAGCGTCACAGCAGGATGTCATCCCGGCCAAGCAAGTCAAAAATCTCGACGTAATTCTCGATGCGGTATTCGCCGGCAATCAGCTCGAAAATGACACGGCGGTTGAGATTGGAATAATGCCAGACGACGCGCTGCCGGCTGCTGCCGAAGCGGTCGAATTGGTTGCGGAACGGCCGGCTGATGTATTCGGGCGCACCGAGCTTGATCAGCACCATGCCGCGCTGCGTTCGCCAACCCGGTTTGACGTTGTCGCGGAACTTCTCGTTGGCAATGGCAATTCTGCGGTAGTATTCTTCCATGTACTCGTTATTGCTCGTTTCGGGAACCGGGTCGCGCTTTTGCCAAAACTCGTCAAAAGCCTGCACCTTGCTTTCGCCCTCGAGCGCCAACATGGCTTTGATCTCTTTCCCCCTGGCAATATACTCCAGCTTCTCGATGGCGTCATCCAGATTCGCATAAAGCTGACCCAGGCGTTTGCTGGAAGTCTTGAGCCTCTGACCAATCTCCAGGGTTTCCCCCTGGTAGGTGATCGAGACGTGGGCGTCGAAATTCGCCAAGGCCCTCGTCTCCTGGTTCAGGACGATGGTCTGTTTTGTCACGGCCCCGTCACCGACGCCGATTTTGTCGCCGCTCTGGGTGACTTGACCGACGGGATTCTTTATCTCATAGTTGATCTGCAGAGTGTCGCCAGCTTCAACGTTGTATATTTCAAAATAGGCATAAAGCCCGGTGGAGTCTGGAGGCGACTTCTTTGACAGCGTATCGTCCGGGACCTCATCCAGGAAGGCCACGGAGGTCAAGAAAATCAGATCGCTGACAGCAAAGCCCTGGTCAAGAAAATCCTGCAAAAATACACGGCCCTCCTGGCTGCCCGCACGCCCCGTCTCCTTGTCCTCGAGCTCAATCTTCGCAAGGTACTCTCCGGCAGGCAGGTCCATTTCACTCTGTGTGGAGGCAATATCGCTTCGCGACTTCGTTTCGTCAAAGCTGTTTGCAAAGGCAGTGCCCGGCCATCTGCGACTTTCCACCTCAACCCCGGACGAGTCCAGCAGGATGATGGCTGCTTCATAATCAGCGCGAAATTTCTTCTTGCCGACTTTTATGAATTGAAGCTCATCATACACAACCAGCACCTGAACGGTCACACGGCTCATCCTGGCGCTGTCGGAAGCCGTGTTGAACATCCTGACCGTAAAATTGGGAACGTCCGGCGAGTGGTCCTTTTTGATCAACTGAAACGTATCGCCGGCAAAAGCGGCCGTCAGATTCAAGCCTGCCCACAAGGCGCCCCAGCACAAACCTGAACGTCTTAGTAATTGCATCGTTCGATTCCGTCCGTTTAGAGGAGGGTTGCTCATCGCAAAATCTCGTACAACGTTGAAGGGTTCTCGAGCCGATAGGCGCCAAACCCGTTGTCATCAAAGAAGACGAGCTGGCGATTGTATTTGTAGTAGACCCAGACCTGAATGGCCTTGACCGTCTTGCCAGGGCTGGTTCTGTTGTTGTAAGGTCTCCGATTGATGTTGTCGGGTGGGCCCAGCAGAACGTAGACCCAACCGCGGTCTGTCTTCCAGCCAACTTTGCCCATCTGCGCAAAATTTGAATTGGCATAGGCCACGCGCCCGTAGTATTCGTCTAACAACTCATTTTCAGAGGTCTCGGGCGTGGGATCCCGCCTTTTCCAGAAATTCAAAAACTCCACGTGCTTGTCCTCTTCCTCGAGATTGCGCAGGTACTCATATTCCTGGTTCGAAGTCAGATACTTCAGCACCTCTATCGCTTCATCGATATTCGAGAAATAGCCAGGCAACCCTTCCAGGTGCCAGTTGAACGACTTCTCGATCTTGCGGGTTTTACCCTGGTATTTGATTTTGACTTTCACACGGTAATCGCCATGAGAGAGGGTCTCGCCCTGGATGTCTATGAAGTTCTGCGTGATCCGGCGCTCGCTCTTGCTCCAATATTTGTCCACCAGTGCGACGCTGTCATCTGCGCTCAACACCTCGTACTCCACCCAGAAACTGTCTGTCGGGGCGACGTTGTAGACTTCAAAATAGACCAGGATTTTGGCGTGCTTACTTTGCATGCTGGACACTCGCGGCTGAAAGATCAATTTCCCGTCTTCACCCCTGCGAATGTCATCCAGGAACAGAATGTCGCTCACGCGCAATTCATCATCCGAGTATTGCCGCAATTCAACCCGTCCTGTCGTCTGAGACGAACGCCGGGTTTCGACATCTTCAACTTTGACCACGACCTGATACTGGTCAGGTGGAAGTTCAAACGTGACCCGGCTCATCATGAATTTCTCGCGCGAGTTGACTTCATCGATGGTGGCAAGCATCACCTTATCTCCAAAGTCCTTGGCGTCAACCTTTTCACCGGCGCTGTTGAGAATGGTGACATCAACCGTATACTTGGCCATAAAACTGTCATTCGATGCCTTGACGAATTGCAGCTCATCATACACAACCCGGACGTAAACATCCAGACGGCTTAACTGAGGATGGACGGAAGCCAGGTTAACGGTCTCCATGTCGAACAACAGGGTATCGCTGTCAGAGCGCGTTGAAACCGGCGTGGAGAAGGCGGGAGAAGCAAAGATGGTCAGAAAAATCGCAACTGCCATACCGCACGTTTGTTTGATTTGCATCTTCTTGCAAAAAATCAAAGACACTAACATAGCACACCTCGACTGAGATAAAAAATGAAGGCCACCTCCTGCAAGCCGGCTAGACCGTTATTCTGCCCTGCAATTCATGGTCCCCACACGTCATGATTTTGGTAGAATAAAAGCGGCCAATGATGAGCTCTTGCTCCTCAATAGAAACTGAATTGTCGATTTCCGGGCAGTCGGAACCCGTACGGCCAACAAATACGCCCAAATCGCTTTGATACGCATCGATCACCACTTCCAGAGTTTTACCAACCAATCCCTGATTAAGTTCGAATGAAACCTGGGTTTGCAGGTCATTTAGTTCGGCCCACCTCTCCTGCATGATATGGTCCGAGACTTGATCGGGAAAATGGCTGGCGGGCGTGCCCTGCTCTCTCGAATAGGTGAACAATCCCAACCGTTCGAAACGAATGTCTTCGACGAAGTCGCATAATTCGCGATGGTCGGCCTCGGTCTCCCCGGGAAACCCCGAGATAAGCGTCGTGCGGATGGCGAGCTGTGGGTGACCCGCGCGCAATTTATGGATAATGCTTTCGATATCCTTTCGTTTCACTTTGCGTGCCATACGCCGTAGCAAACGGTCTGATACATGCTGGATCGGCATATCTATATACTTGATAACCTGATGTTTGTCTATGATTATTTCAATGATATCCTCTGAAAAATGAGCGGGATACGTATAGAGCAAGCGAATCCACTTGAATACCTTGATATCGCACAGCTTGTCGAGCAAAGGGGCCAATCGTCTTTTGCCGTACAAATCCTGGCCGTAGATGGTGGTGTCCTGCGCCACCAGGAGCAGCTCGCGCACGCCCCGCTCAGCCAGCATGTGCGCCTCCTCGACCAGCGCTTCGAGCGGCCGGCTTCTGAACCTGCCCCGAATCGCCGGAATCGCGCAGAACGTGCACGGATTTTCACACCCCTCGGAGATCTTGAGATAGGCATAGTGCCGCGGTGTGCTTATCAGACGCTCCCCAAGAATCTCCCGCTTCAGGTTGAGCTCTGTGGTCAGCTCTTTGAGAATTTGGTTCATATCACGGTTGCCGTAGAAGCCGTCCACTTCTGGAACCTCCCGCGCCAGCTCATGCGGGTAGCGTTGTGACAGACAACCGGTGACGAAAAGCTTAGTGCACCTGCCCTGCTTTTTCATCTCCACAGCCTGCAAGATCGCGTCGATGGATTCTTCCTTCGCGCCCTGAATAAAGCCGCACGTATTCAGGATGATGGTTTCTGCTTCCCGCGGGTCGTCGACAAATTCAATGCCCTCACCGTTGAGACCGCCGAGCAGGAGCTCGGAATCCACCAGGTTTTTCGGACAGCCGAGCGTGGTCAGATTGACTTTCATTCGAACAGGGCCTCGACGAAGGTGTGCGCGTCGAAGGGTTTCAAGTCATCCATGGATTCGCCCAGTCCGACAAACTTGACGGGCAAGTCGAGCTCATTTTGCACAGCCAGAATCATTCCGCCTTTTGCCGTGCCATCCAGCTTGGTCACAACCACGCCGGTAACACCGACGGCATCTTTGAACTGCTTTGCTTGAATAATTGCATTTTGACCTGTGCTGGCGTCCAGCACCAGAAGGACTTCGTGGGGCGAGCCAGCGATTGCCTTATCGAGCACCCGGTGGATTTTCTTCAATTCCTCCATCAAATTGACTTTGGTGTGCAGCCGGCCAGCGGTGTCCACGATGAGCACATCCACCTCGCGCGCGAGCGCTGCTTGCGAGGCATCGAAGGCAACCGCTGCCGGGTCTCCGCCCTGCTGCGTGCGCACGATATCGACCCTGGCACGGTCGGCCCAGACCTGCAACTGCTCAGAAGCAGCGGCACGAAAGGTGTCCGCGGCGGCGAGCAGCACTTTGTTGCCCTGGTCGCGAAATACTCTGGCCAACTTCGCGATGGTGGTGGTCTTGCCAGAACCATTGACGCCGACCACCATCACTACAAAGGGTTTGACGACCGGGTTAAAAAACTCTTCCGCCTGGCGGTTGTCCGAGCTCGTAGCCAAATGCTCACCAATCTGATCTTTGAGAAATCCGATGAGATCATCGGTGTGGTTAAAACCGACCCGGTTGACCGTGTCTCTCAGTTTTTCGATGACATCCAAAGAAGTCTCGACCCCGATGTCCGCACTGATCAGAATTTCCTCCACCTGGTCCAGGAAATCATCATCGATTTCATAGTTATTCTTTACCAGGCTGACGATTTCGTCGACCAGGCCGGCGCGCGTTTTCGCCAGCCCACGTTTGAATGTTTCGAAAAGAGACATGTTCTTCTGGCTTTTCCTTTTGGTCTTGACGCTCTGCGTCAAGTGACGAGACGCGGAGCGTCAAACATCTGGTTCCAGAACGTTCGTCTTAAAATAGGCCTTCGTCAGGCGATCCGGCTTCTGTCTTACTCAGGGAGATTGCTTACTCCTCCTGTTCGTTCGCCATGACTTTTTCAACACCATCCTGCTTAATGCCGGCAGGGCGGGTTAACTTCATCAATTTTCTTATGTAAACGATCGAGGAGGCAAGCATCAACACCACGCTACACCACAACAAGAATGTCTTTGCCCACTCCCACTTCAGGGTATAGCTGATGAAGGTCAGGGCGAGGGCACTGACGGTAACCTTGCCAAGCATATTCGATTCCACGATCTCTTTTGTGCGAACCGTCAGCATCAATCCCAGGATCAGGATGGCAGCGTCGCGGGACAGAATCAATGCCAGGAACCAGGGCGGCAGGTTATGTTCCTTGACCAGCACGAATGCCAGAATTCCCATGCACACTTTGTCGGCGACCGGGTCGAGGACTCTGCCGAGGTCGGATTTCTGTTGTAGTCGGCGCGCGAGCCAGCCGTCAAGCGCATCGGTCAACGCCGCCAGCAGCATGACGGCCACCGCGAGATGGCTAGCAGCTGTGGTCTTCAGATTGAGCAAGTAATAAATGGGGGCCGCCAGGACAATCCGGGTGGTGCTCAGAATATTTGAGACGTAACGAAACTCACGAAATTTCACGCTCTACCCCTGCGATAATTCTCATTTTGTCATAAATGCCCGCACGACCTCAAAAATCAAGGACGGATGTTTCACCAACGCGCATTTGAAAATGTTGACCAGAGTTCTTTTTTCTGGCGGCAGCTCCAGGACGGAATCCGCTGTTCGATTCAAGTCGTCATCGGTGAGTTTATAGATCGCCCGCTTGATTTTGTGAAACCGTTGGTGGTTTTTTCCTTCTGCCTGATGCCAGGCCCGGGCGTAGTGCTGAAGTCGCTTTGCGGAGTAATCCTCTTCCTGGACCGCAGCGGCGGCAATGCGGCCAGCAATTTGTCCGGCCAGCATCGCTGTAGTGATGCCGCCGCCAGAAATCGGGTTCACCTGGTGGGCCGCATCGCCTACCAGCATAAGACCGTCGGCGACGATTTTTCGAAGCGTCGGCGCACAAGGCACGCCTCCGACCACCGTGTACAGCACAGAAGCATGAGGAAAATGGTTGGCGATAAACTCCTGCAAATAGCGCCTGGCAGACTTCTCGCGCGCAAACTCGCCGGAAATTCCAAGACCCACATTCGCAACACGGTCATTCTTGGGAAACACCCACAGATACCCGCCTGGCGCCACGTCGCGGCCAAAATAGAAGATGACATAGCGGGGATCGAGGTCGAGGTTCGTCAACGTCATTTGCAGGCAGCTTTCCATGTCCTTCATCTTGGTGTTGGTGCGCAACCCGGCCCAACGCCCGACACGCGATTCGACGCCGTCGGCGCCGATGACGATCTTTGCGCCAATGTCGTAGCGCTGCCCCAGGTGCTGCACACGCACCCCTTGCACGGCGCCGTTCGATTTGATCAGGTCGCAAACATAGGCCTTGGTCAGCACCTCAACGCCGCTCATGGAGGCAATCTGCACCAGCTCATAATCGAATATCTTGCGGTCCAGCATGTAGCCCTGCTCGCTGTCGCTGGCGATGACCACCTGCCGGCCGTGCGGAGAAACGAGTATGGCGCCTTGAATGGTGTTGCTGATCCAGCGCGGGCGCGGCTCGACCACCGCCCGCAATCCGGCAACGCCCACCGCTTCTGCGCAACGCACCGGCGTCCCGATCTCACGGTCCTTCTCCAGCAAAAGCACGCGGGCGCCGTTATCCGCAGCGTGCTTTGCGGCCCAGGCCCCGCCGGGCCCGCCGCCTACGACAATACAATCATAGCTGGGTCGCATTCCATCTCACCGGACTGTTCAAGCGGGACAAGCGTCTCTACCGGACAAATCCAGACACACAGCATGCAATCGATGCAGTGCTTCAGGATTTCAATTCGTGCTTCCCGCAGCTCGATGGCATCCACCGGGCACACGGCGACACAAACACCACAGAAATCACATTTGTCCTCGATAATGCCGATCATAGACTGGGATAATTGACCCCAAATCGTAATCGATAGTAAAGCTTTGAAACGAAATAAACTCCCACCAGGCCCAAAAACAGCGTAAAACTATCGTGCTCGATTCCCCACTTGAAACAAATCGTCAGCGCGAGCAGAAAAATCGGGTATTTCATGGCGCGAGCGACGTCGTGGAGCTTGAGACTCATGCCAGCCCAGACAAAGAAAGGCAGGGAAAAAAACGCCGGGTAGAAAATCAGCTCATCCTGCAAAACATACGCCGAAATAACGGCAATCAAATCGAAAAACAGGCCCGTGTAAACGGTCACCGCCAATCCGTACTTTGCACCAAAACTCGATGCGCCCGATGGCGCCCCTTCTTCATCAGGTAGAGTCGTGATAATGAAAATGGCAATGATGACGCTAACGTAGGGCACCGCGTAGACGAGCAATTCTTTGCTGACCTGCCCGTTGAGAAGCCAACCGGCCAAGAAAATCAAGAACGCGCCTAGCGCGGCGGTCAATACAGCAGCGATGGGTTTGTCTTTGAAATTGAAGGGTGAAAAACTGTATAAGAGGCCGGTGATGAGCAAGAGACCGACAAATACTACTCCTAATTTCCAGGACAACATGAAGGAAAAGAGGATCGCCCCCAGCGCAAGAACCACCGCCTCGATGAAGGCGGCTTTTGGCGTGAGGTAGTTCGGCGCGATCAAACGCAGGTTGCGGCTGCGGTTTTCAGACTTGCGCTCCATGACCTGATGCAGAATAAAGATCGCACCCATCAGAAGCGTCAAGGCCAGGCCAACCCAGAGAAAACTGATGCCGCCGGCGCTCCCGGCGCCATTCATGCCATGCAACTCTGCTGCCACCGCCGTCTTTTCCTGGCCATAATACCCGGCCAGAAACACGGTCCAGACGGGAAAAAACAGCACGGGCCGCAGGACAAAAATGTAATCAAAGGGTTTAAGCAGTTTCTTCATTTCTCCACTTCGGTAAAGTCCATAAATAGAAGCTGTTTACTCATCCTCAGACAAATCCTTGCTCGTCCCCTGCTCGGCAGGCAACGGGTACTCGCCAGTGAAACAGGCAGTGCAAAACCCGGCCTTCTTATCCCTGGAAATCGCGCTCACCATGCCCTGCAGAGAAAGATAGCCCAGACTATCCACACCTAAATATTGGCGGATTTCCTCGATGGTCCGGCTGGAAGCAATCAGCTCGTCTTTGGTCGGAAAGTCCATCCCGTAAAAGCACGGCGACGTGATCGGGGGCGAGCTGACACGCACATGGACCTCCTTTGCGCCCGCTCGTCTGAGCATTCGGGTCAGATGTTTCAACGTCGTGCCGCGCACAATGGAATCCTCGACCACGACAACCCGGCGACCGCGCAAAACGCCTTCGACCGGATTGAACTTAACCCGCACATCGAATTCGCGTGCCGACTGCTCCGGGTGGATAAACGTCCGGCCGACATAGTGGTTCCGAATCAAGCCGATTTCGAATTTGATGCCGGAGCGACTGGCGTAGCCAAGCGCCGCGGTATTTGAGGAATCCGGCACCGAGATGACAATATCCGCCTCCGCCGGATGCTCGATCGCCAGGTTTTTGCCGAGCTTGCGTCTGGCGCGGTCGACGTTTTCATCAAAGATCTTGCTGTCAGGCCGGGAAAAGTAGACGTGCTCGAAGATGCAGGCACAGCGGGTGGCTTGCTCCTCCAGCCAGGTGCTCTGCGGCCCGTTTTGGTCGACGAGGAGAATCTCCCCTGGCTCGATTTCCCGCACGTAGTCTGCGCCGATCAAATCGAGGGCGCAGGTCTCCGAGACGATGAAGGTGGCGCCGTCATCTTCGCCCAACGACAGGGGCCGCCAGCCTCGGGGGTCGCGCACGCCAAACACCTGGTTGCGGGTGATAATCACCAGCGAGTAGGCGCCCTGCAAGACCGCGAGCGCCTCTTTGATCTTGCCGGCGATACTCTGTGCCTGCGCGCGGGCCATCAGGTGCAGTATCACCTCGGTGTCTGAGGTGGTCTGGAAGATGGCGCCCTCTGCCACGAGCCTGTCCCGCACGGCACGGGTGTTGACGAAATTGCCATTATGCGAAATCGCCACTGGCCCGTCCTGAAAATTGACTAAGAACGGCTGCGCGTTGTGCAGCATGGTCGAACCCGTGGTGGAATAGCGATTATGCCCGATAGCCAGGTTGCCTTTCAAAGACTTCAAAACCTCGAGATCTGAAAAAGCCTGGTTCACCAGCCCCATTCCCACATGACGGTAAACATGGGTGCCATCACTCGAAACGATGCCAGAACTCTCCTGACCCCGGTGCTGCAGCGCAAACAAAGCTTGATAGGCAAAGATAGACGCCTCCTCCTGTCCGTAGACGGCAACGATGCCACAGTTTGCTCTGGGCTTATCGCTTTCTGAGTTTACTTGCATGGAGGCAGATTCACGTTGCGTGCCCTGAAATCTAATTAAAGGCAGCCGGAAATAGAATCCGGCAAATCAACAGAGACGTCACCGCGATGGGCGTAATAAAGCGAATAAAAAACGAATAGACCGCCTGACCGCGATACCTTTCGTTCCCTTTGGCAATCTCGGCATTGACTTTCGCCGCGCCCCATTTCCAGCCGACAAAAATGGCAACCCCGAGCGAGCCAATAATGAGCGAATACTGTCCGAAAATCGTATCCATCAGGCCCAGAAACTGAATACTCAAAGCCGCCGGAATCCCGACCAGGAACGCCCCGCCACCCGCAATGGTCACCGCCTTTTTTCTCGACATCTTCATTTCATCAATGAAATAGGCCGCCGGAACTTCGACAATGGAGATCAATGACGTCACCGCGGCCACAGCCAGCAGGATGAAAAATCCTGTCCCAAACCAATTGCCAAAGGGGATGGCATTGAAGACGTTTGGCAACACCTCGAATATCAGACTTGGACCCGTTTTAGGATCCAAGCCGGGAAAAGCGTAGATAGCAGGCATAATCGCAAAGCCGGCCAGCAAAGCAATGAACGTGTCGAGCGATACGACCCAGGAGGCGGAGGAAATGAGATTATCCTTTTGAGACAAATAGCTCCCGTACGTAATCATGGTGCCCATGCCAAGACTCAACGAGAAGAATGCCTGCCCAACCGCCGCCACGACGCCTTCACCACTGAATTTGCTCCAGTCCGGCAACATATAGAATTCCAGGCCTCGCCCTGCGCCCTCTAATGTGACTGAGCGAACGACAACCAGGATCAAGATCAGGAGCAGAATCGGCATCAGTATCTTGGACCAACGCTCGATTCCAGCCTTGACGCCGCCATAGAGAATCAGCATGGTGATGAACATGAATATGGCGTGGCATCCGATGGCCATGAGTGGGTCGCCGGTAAACGCCTTGAAAATCTCCTTGACCTGCTCAGAGGTCTGGCCAGTGAAGGCGCCGGCCGCGGTCTTGAAAATATAGCCAAAGGTCCAGCCGGCGATGACGCTATAAAAAGACGATATGCCCCAGCCGGTCAGGACGCCAAGCAGGCCAAGAAACTTCCAGGGGGTTCGTGGGGCGAGAGTCTTATAGGCACCGACTGGATTTCTTTGCGTATGGCGCCCCAAAGAGAGCTCCGCGATCATCACGGCCAGGCAGATCAGAACCACACTCAGCAAGTAAACGATTACGAATGCCGCCCCGCCATACTTGCCTGCCGTGGTCGGAAACCGCCAGATGTTGCCAAGCCCCACGGCCGAACCCGCTCCTGCCAGAATAAATCCTATTTTGGATGACCAGACCCCGCGTTCTTGATTTTGTTCACTCATGCCTTATGCTCCCTCCGTAATTGTTTGATTCTAAAGTGAGGTGAATCCTGCTTCCTTTAAAGTCTCCAGTTTCTCTATTTGATTCATCACTTGTGCAAATACAACCGGGGGTTTCGCTTTCCAGAATTTTTCCGTCGGGACGGGAAGTGAACTTCATACAGCAAAAGATTCAAAATTTGGCACGCAGGGAAAATCCCAGCATGATTGGACGTGAAGAGGCGCCCAGGTCGGTCTGAAGGGCGCCAAGTCGCAAAGCCAGATCTGGCCCGGCGTCAAAATCGTATAGATGCGCGTCGATGTAGGCGTCCAGCATGCTCAAGAGCTTGGTCGCCCCCAACAGCCAGAACATGAGATTTCTTTTGTCCTGATAGAATTCCTGCTGTGCGGGTTGCGCACGAAACTTGGTCGCCTGGTTGTCATAATAGATGGCATAGCCTATCAAAGCCCCGTGGGCAGCGAGCACGATGACGGTTTTGATCCACTGTCCATTATAAGCCTGGCCCCATCCGGGGAGGGCAAGTGAGCGCAACATCGCGCCTTTGGGTGACTTTGATTTCTTCTTTGTTGGCTGTCGTGCTGTTGTGGTGTCACCGGCAACCGTCCTGCCCTCATGAATGGCAGCCACCTGTGCCTGAACAAACGCACCATCTGAAAATAGAACAAGGGATATCAGGAGCACGATAGTTTTCATCTGGTTCCAGGGGTAGCTGTCAGAAACAAAAAATAAATATACAACAAAATTCACTTAAATCCAAGGGTCTATTCGATTTCCTCGAAATCCGCATCTTCAACATCGTGCTGGCTCAGATCCAGCGGCCCCTTGCCCTTTGGTTTCCCATCCACTTGCTCTCTTTCCGAACCGAACAGTCTCAAGATGCCGCGGAAGAGTTTTATCCCCCAGTAGAACAAAATCGCGATCAAAATCAAACGCAAAAGAGACATTACTGCTCATGCTTGATAGGTGAATAATATTGAGTCCCCGAAATGGGCCGAATCGCCTGGTTGACAAGCTCTTCGAAATCTTCCTCTTTGTTGACAAAGTCGATCTCGGTGGAGTTGATAATGAGCAGCGGCGAATCTTCATAATTGAAAAAGAATTGATTGTACGCTTCGTTGAGCTCCCGAATATAGGCCTCCGTGATCGGCCTCTCGTAGTCGCGGTTGCGTTTGCGGATGTTGAACATCAACCGCTCGGTACTCGACTGAAGATAGAGCACCAGATCCGGTTTTGGGATGTCCCGCTCCAGCAGCGAGGCGATTTTGTCATATAAAAACAACTCACGATCTTCCAGGGTGATGGTGGCAAAAATGCGGTCCTTTGCAAAAATGTAGTCCGCGACGAGCATATCGTGGAAGAGCTCACGCTGGGGAACTTCTTGCTGCTGGCGATACCGGCTCAGCAAAAAGAACAATTGCGTCGGAAAGGCAAATTGTCGCGGATCTCGATAAAAATCTTTGAGGAAGGGATTCTCGTCCTGTTTCTCAAGGATTTGGCGTGCGCCGAAATGGTCTGCCAACTTCTGAGCCAGGCTGGTCTTGCCGACACCAATCACGCCTTCAATTGCAATATATTGCAGTCGCACCGAGTCCTCTCATCTTGCTTGGTACCATATCTCCTTCCTGGGCAGCACCATCTCCACGGCGCCGGTAGCCTGACACCTATCAAGCAGATCCTCGACTTTCTGCGAGCCAGGAGGGACAACAAAACCGGGCGCAATCTCAGCCAGCGGCTGAAGAACGAATCGCCGGTTTTGCACCTGCGGATGAGGGATCACAAGCGATTCACTGTTGAGCACGCGCTCCCCCCAGTACAGAATATCGATATCGAGGGGTCTCGGGCCCCAGCGGAAGCCACGCACGCGCCCGAAATCTTGTTCAATTCTATGAGCCTGGTCGAGCATTCTTTCCGGAGTAAGAGTGGTGGAGATTTGAACGACCATGTTCAAGAAATCAGGTTGCTCGGCATAGCCGACGGGCTCAGATTCGTAAATTGAAGAACAGTGCACGATGTTGGTTGCCGGCAGGCTCACAATTGCCCCGAGCGCGCGTTGCAAGGTCTCGCGTCGATTGCCAACGTTTGACCCCAGGCCAAGAAAAACCGCTTCCTGCCGCATTCAAGACCCGGCTTTCCGGATAATTTCGACCTCGATGCCGTCTTGAATTCCCCGGATGGGGGCATGAGGCTTGCGGACCCGCACCATAAGTTCGGCTACGGCAAATTTGTCGAGCACCCTCTCTGCCACACGTTCTGCCATCGTCTCGACCAAATTGACCTTCTGGTTGACGATGACCTCCTCCACGGCCTCAAACACAGCGTACAAATCCACCGTATCTTTCAGCTTGTCGCTCGCGGCGGCAGCCCGCACATCGATCTTCAGCTCCATATCGACTTCAAAGCGCTGGCCGATCTCTCTTTCCTCGTCCCACACGCCATGATAAGCGTGGAAGGTCATATTTCTTAGTCGCAGAATGTCGTTCGGCATGCTCTTACTCTTCTCGAGCCCCAGGGCTGTTCGGTCATGGGTGCAGGTTTGAACCAGAAATCGGGAAATTCTGGCTCGCGGTCAGATTCTCAGGATCAAACGCAAATATATCAAAATAATAGCCGTTTGTCAAGAACAAAAAAGGCCGCCTGTCGCACGACAAGCGGCCTTTTTGCAAGCAAAGATTGCGGAACTTTTAGTACATTCCGCCCATTCCACCGCCGCCCGGAGGCATGGGTGGGGCTTTCTCTGGCTCGGGTTTTTCGACAATCGTCGTCTCGGTCATGAGCAACAGCCCGGCAACGCTGCCAGCGTTCTCCAGGGCGACACGGGTCACCTTGGTCGGGTCGATGACGCCAGCTTTGAGCATGTCGCCATACTCTTCCTTTTCAGCATCGAAACCGAAGTTGCTCTCGCTGCTCTCCTTGACCTTCTGAACAACGATGGAACCTTCGTGGCCAGCGTTGTTCACAATCTGGCGCAACGGCTCTTCGAGGGCGCGACGAACGATGTCTACGCCAACCTTTTCATCGCCTGCCAGCTTCAAGGAATCGAGACTACCCAGGCAGCGAATCAGGGCAACCCCTCCGCCAGGAACGATGCCTTCCTCGACTGCAGCACGGGTTGCGTGCAGGGCATCCTCGACGCGGGCCTTTTTCTCTTTCATCTCGACTTCAGTGGCGGCACCCACCTTGAGGACCGCGACCCCGCCGGCGAGCTTGGCCAGTCGCTCCTGCAGTTTCTCTTTATCGTAGTCCGAGGTCGTGGAATCAATTTGCTTCTTGATCTGGTTGATGCGGCCCTTGATGTCTTCTGTTTTGCCAGCCCCTTCAACGATGGTTGTATTATCCTTGTCGATGGTGATGCGCTTGGCTTTGCCGAGATCTGTGGTGGTTGCGTTCTCGAGCTTGAAGCCCGCATCTTCGGAAATCACGCGGCCGCCGGTCAGAACCGCGATGTCTTCAAGCATCGCCTTGCGCCGGTCGCCAAACCCCGGGGCCTTGACCGCTGCGACCTTCAAGGTCCCCCGCAGCTTGTTGACCACGAGGGTGGCCAGGGCCTCGCCTTCCAGGTCCTCAGCGATCACCAGAAGCGGCTTACCCATCTGCGCAACTTTCTCCAGAATCGGCAGCAGGTCCTTCATGACGCTGATCTTTTTATCATGAATCAGAATCATCGGATCTTCGAGCTCGACTTCCATCGAATCAGGATTGGTCACGAAATAAGGAGAGACATAGCCGCGGTCGAACTGCATTCCTTCGACAACGTCCAGAGAGGTCTCGGTGCTCTTGGCCTCTTCCACGGTAATGACCCCGTCCTTGCCGACTTTGTCCATCGCCTCAGCGATCAAATCACCAATGGACATATCGTTGTTGGCGGAGATGGCTCCCACCTGAGCGATCTCCGTTTTGCCGCCAACGGGCTTGCTCAGCTTCGTGAGTTGAGCAACAACATCTTTGATCGCCTTGTCGATACCGCGCTTCAGGTGCGTCGGGTTGGAGCCTGCGGTCACGCTTTTTAACCCCTGGCCAAAAATCGCTTGTGCCAGAATCGTGGCGGTAGTGGTGCCATCACCAGCCACGTCGCTCGTCTTCGAGGCGACCTCCTTGACCATCTGTGCGCCCATATTCTGAACCGGATCCTCCAGTTCAATCTCCTTTGCAACGGTCACACCGTCTTTGGTAATTGTCGGCGCGCCAAATTTCTTGTCGATGACAACGTTCCTACCCTTCGGGCCCAGAGTCACCTTCACTGCTTCAGCAAGCTGGTCCAGACCCTTCTTCAAGGAAGTGCGAGCATCAGAGCTGAAATCTATCAGTTTTGCAGACATATTTTCAAAACCTCCTTCAGTAAATTGATGATTGGATTCACCTGGCTAATGATTAAACAACGGCAAGAATATCATTCTCACGCATGATAAGATAGTCTTTCCCATCGATGGTCACTTCGGTGCCAGAGTATTTGCCGTAGAGCACACGATCGCCCTTCTTGACCTCCATCGCCACACTATTGCCCGCATCATTCACTTTGCCCGGACCAACGGCCACCACTTCGCCTTCCTGTGGTTTTTCCTTAGCGGTGTCGGGAATAATGATGTTTCCGTGTTTCTTCTCCTCAGGATCGATCGGCTTGACAATGACACGATCCGCTAACGGTTTAACATTCATGTAACGTCCTCCTTTAATTATTTGAAGGTTAAAAAAACGCAAAAATTTCGACAGAAACTATTAGCACTCCATGGCAATGAGTGCCAGCAGACGGCCCAAATATAAGAAAATTAACCTCCATTTGTCAAGCAAAAAGTTCAAGTGTTAAGAGAATGATACAGGCAGGGGAGGAAGCGAGTTAGAAAAGGGGCCTAACCACCTGGTTGTCAGATCATAGAGGTGACGACAACACGCGCTCAAAAGCTGCTATCATAGCAGGTTCATCCTCTTCCGGCACGGTGCGCAGGTCAAAAAACAAACGGTCGTCCCGAACATAGCCAACGAGCGCTGGCTCGCACATACGGAAAGCTCGCGCCAGTTTCTCTATTGCAGTCGAGGACGATGACAAGCACAGGGCCTTGCTCGGCAGCGCCTCCAGCGGCAGTGCACCGCTTCCCATCTGAACCGTGGAATCGACAACACCAACCTCGACGGCCTCAGATCTCACCTGGCAGACTTTGGCCCTGACCCGTTCGGCCCGTTTCTCGACATGCTCCACAGGCTCGAGCAACATGCGAAAGACCTGGCTGAGCTCCGGCAACTGTTCCTGCTGCAAATAATGCTTCAGCGTCGGCTCCAGCGCCGCGTAAACGAGCTTATCGCAGCGCAGCGCCCGCAGCAGCGGATTGGACTTGATCAAGTCCAGGCACTTCTTTTTCCCGACGATGATTCCGGACTGGGGGCCGCCCAATACCTTGTCGCCGCTAAAGGTCGACACGTCTACGCCAGCGGCAATGCTTTCGCGCGCCACTGGCTCGTATGGCAGCCCGTGTTTGCGCAAATCAAACAAGATGCCGCCGCCGAGATCCTGCATGACTGGCAAGTCGTGTCCCTGCGCAAACTCCACCAACTCAGATAGCGGCACCTCCTTTGTGAAACCCTGGACACGGTAATTGGAAGGATGGACAACACAAATCAGGCTGGTGTCGGGCGACAGCGCCTTTTGGTAGTCTTTGAGATGGGTCTTGTTGGTGGTGCCAACTTCCACCATTCTCGTGCCACTCTTCGCCATCACCTCAGGGATGCGGAAGGAGCCCCCGATTTCCACCAATTGACCCCGGGAGACAATGGTCTCTTTGGCAAACGCCAGCGTGTTCAGGGTCAACAAAACGGCCGCGGCATTGTTGTTGACCACACAGGCTGCTTCGGCGCCGGTGAGATGGCACAAGAGCGCTTCGACGTGAGCGGTTCTTTTTCCCCGTTTGCCGCTCCCCAGCTCGAACTCGAGATTGCAATAGCCTTCAGCTACTTTCTGAATGTTTCGCAGCGCTTCCTTTGGCAACGGCGCCCGGCCCAGGCCCGTATGCAGGATAATTCCCGTGGCGTTGATCACCTTTCTCAAGCTCGGTCGCAAGCTTTGCTCGAGCTGTGACACGGCTTCCCTGACGATCTGCTCCTGGATTTTCGCGCGCGTTCGTGGAGCCCCACGACCGCCGTTCAGAATGGTTTTCCTGACCGCGTTGGTTGCTTTTTGAACAGCCAAAACGACGAAATCATGGCAGTACGTGGCAAGATAAGATTCTAACGCAGGATGGTTGAGAATCTGGCTGATCTGTGGGATGGCCGCAAGCTGTTTTTGATGCTTGTCCATCGAGGACTGTGTTATCCCTTACCTGAATGGATCGATCTAGCGTTGAATTGTCCTGTCACCGGGTGTCATTTTTGGCAAGAAATGAGATTTAAATCCCAAAAAAATAAAGATTTCACGCAAAGACGCTAAGGCGCAAAGAGCATCGCAAAGAAAAACCTTTGCGTATTCTTTGCGTCTCTGCGACTTTGCGT